>JAKEIK010000119.1 GCA_022545895.1 Nitrososphaeraceae archaeon
ACTGAGTCTGATACAGGCGGTTTAGAAATAATAACAGATGAGAGGGAGCTAGAATTCTGCAAAGCAAATGCTATCGTTTGATTTCCTGCTTGCGTGGTATCACTAATATTATTGCTTAACTCTGAAGTATAGTTTTGTGAAGAGGCTACCAGACTGCGAACATATTGCTCTGAGCGGCGAGGATTGTCTATAGAGGTGAAATTTGAAATATCAAAAAAAGCCGTATTAGATGCATTGTATAGTTCATTTCTTCCTTGTGTCTGAATAGATTCGTTCTTGATATTTATAGGAAGTGTCCCTGCCTGTTGGTCGTCTCCTTGACCACCTGCGCCCTTCCAGGCAACGCTTAGAAGAGTTCCGTTTGCAGATAGATGGGGATCAAATGAAATTTCCTGGTCTTGGCTTAGATTTTTGGGTTCTGTAAAATAATCACCATTATTTACGCTCTGTGAAAATATTATGTCAGTGTTATCAGGAGTAGTTCCGCTCCATGCGACATATATTTTTTGTCCGGCTACAAGGAGCTGAGGGCTGCCAGATCCAGATGGATCGTAGCTCAAGTTGATTTTACTGCTGAAAGATTTGCCGCCGTCTGTGCTTCTCACAAAGAATATATCCGTATTCCCAGAATTTCCTTCATCGTCTTCCCATACAACATAGACGTTTTCTCCCATGGTAGTTATTTGCGGCTCATATGAAAGAGATGCAGGATTGTTACTCAGATCAATTGTTTTATCGAAACTCAATCCTTTAACTGAACTTATTTTCAGGTAGACATCAGTGTCATCCTCATCGCCGCTAACCCATATCACGTACATTTTATTTCCTACAACCAATGTTTTCTGATCAAAAGTACCAGAGGTAACTTCAGAATTAGTAATATTGCCAACGTGTGGAAGGGTAAAATCCACAGGGTCCGTGGTTTTATTATTTTTATTATTATTGCTGTATGGAGTGTAAATTTCATTAACATTGCCTGAGTGAGTTATGTTGTGATTATTATTCATATTTTTGTTTCTTATCTGCACAGGCGCAGTTGAATTAAAGATAGTGCTACCATCTGAATTACCAAAATAAGGAACGTCTGATGATTTGCTTGTTCCTGTGAAATAATTTATTGCATCGGTCGTCCCGTTTGGCCCACTAATTTCTCTTACACTGAGGTTTTTGAAATCAACATCGGGTGCAAAATCCCATCTGAATGTAGCAAGAGGTCCACCCCAACTTAGTATTTGGTCGGGCCTTACTTTGCATTCAGTGCCTGATCTGCCCCACTTACCAGCATCGGCGCCTTCATAAACTTTTTGCCAGTTTTTCCCATCGGCGTCATTGTCTATCCAATTTTCCAATTTAACTGCAGTCACTCCGCTTTGATGCAGATAGTTATACATTACGAACTTGAAACCGATCCATTTACCTAGTAACGGACCAGTTGCAGAAATCGTAGGTGACTTTACGTAGCTAACGTGCCATTGTTCTTTTGAAAATTGCGTCTGACCAGTGTAGAATAAATTACCTTTATATGCCGAGCCTTGACAGTGATCCGAATCTGTGTGCTTTCCACCTCGTGAATACCATACAAAGTTATCATTTTCAGTAAATGCGTTTAACTTTACAAATCCAGTTACCTCGATATCTCTCCAATCGTTAGCTGATCCCATGTATCCTTGTTCTGCCAGTTTACTCTGGCCACTATAAGCCGTAATCTGATTTGGGTTATAACCATTGGTGGTATAAACTGACATCCTAACTTGGTTTGATTTCATTTTCCAGGACCCATCATGATTCCTTGTTATATGATCTTGAGGATTGAATCTTTGGTCAGAGGTGGGGTTTTCCATATTCATGTACCATTCTTGACCTGCATGTTTGGTTGGATAGAGCATTTCTACCCCAAATTTATCTACCGCAGGTATGGAAATGGGTGGATCAGGTTTCAGTTGTTCAATCGCATTTTCGCTATTGGCCGCGAATGTTAAGGTAAAGCCACATACAGATAAGGAGTAAACAAGTGTGACAAGTGTAATAAGAACCAGGTTTACATCGAGTGCGGTGCTACACTTTGGTTTCGTCAAATGCAATCATCATTATTATTGTAACAATTTGAGGAAGAAATATGATATAAAAATTTAGAATATTTTGCATTACAAGCACTAATGTCAGTACAACTTCCACTACTGCAATGCACTACAACCAAGTTGTGGTCCGATTTTTCAGAGAGGCAAATATTCAAGAGACAACATTCAAACATTGTGGTACTGAAATATAAGTCGACCAAGGGAACTCTTTAGGGTTTCTCCTGAAAACGGACAATAAGGGAGTTCTTACTGATCTCCTGCATTTGGAGACTACTTGAGTCGACGGCACAAGGAATCTTGGCGAGGTCTTTGGGAAAAACACAAGTCGAAAATAAGCTTACTCAAACTTAGATCTTGCAATACGTTACTTGTACGAATTTGCTTGAATTAAAAAAGAATGTACCTGGCAAGGTCTTCTTAAACATGGATAGTAAACTCCGTGTCCATCCATGCTGGGAGAACAAAATCGCGAGGAGATCCCCCAGACATTTTAAGTGCCCTCACCAACATGGCATGTTTTGTTGAAACTTTACAATAATATCCAATTAGTTTTCAGAGATGGTGCTTAGTGAAAGTAATATCGCGAGTTCGACACGCAGTACTTAGATACAATTACAATTTTTGGGCACAATCTTAGTTTATGTTGACATCAACTTACTATATGTGGAGTGCTATATGCGTGTAAGGCAATTGAATGTAAAATGCCCTTTTACCAAGATAAGTGTCCGTTATGCAGTAATCCTCCCAGGTCTCCAAAAACACATCACTGAGAGCGCAAGTGGTGACCTAATGGAAGACCAACCTCTACTCAAGTTGGTCTGCCGGACTATAGATTATTAACTATTTTTATCTGGTGATCAACCGTGTGATTTGCTCTTTCAGATGGCAGTCAAAATAACGAGCTATCTGGCAATGAGAATCATACTGGTCCTGGGGCAGTGGGTAACAAAACTCCAACAAGAGATGTAATAATCCAAATGATAATTGCCATTATCAATGCGTGAATCCACCCGATTTTGTACAGACCTTTTAATGCTAAAAGCCACGCTATTCCCCCCAAGACCGCAGCAAGCAAACCGTTCCCCACAAGAAAATAGACAGTAGCATAAATTAATGAGCCAATTATGGCAGTAAAAAATGCTACCTTTAAACCCCTTTTAGTACCTACGAAGCGAGAAACAAAGTATATTACTATCGTAGAAACAACCAAGCCAATCACAAAGATCAAGATGGAAGAAGCAGAATATACCGCTGCCATTGAGCTTATCGATTCATTATTCCTTATATATCATACTAGTCTTCAGATTGTGAAAAATCGGATTTCAGGTTCAATAAAGTTTGAGACAAATCAGTTTGTCCATCTCCCGTGCGCCTTTTGACATGTTACGTATGACCCAAACTGAGCCCGATAATAATTAAGGGATTAACTAAATTTTCATATTAAGTCTATGTCTTATTTCTGATACTGATTTTATTAATTTCTACTTTACTACTGATTAGAATAACATGATGACACGCCTTACATTCTAAGTAAATATTTTTTATATTCTGCTATGAGAACCAAGATCCATATAAGCCCCTGAGTTTCTTAAATACTGTCACACAATCAGCGCTGTCGAATAACTTGTCACGGTATCGAAGACTATCCCTTAAACTAGTAATCTCTCTGTTACAAGACGCGCATAGAGTCTTCACCCTCATGTAGTGAATAAGACAATATTCCATATAATAGATTACATGAGACACTGTAACTGGAATTGCCTGTATTTGAATCAGGCATCTATTACTC
>JAKEIK010000120.1 GCA_022545895.1 Nitrososphaeraceae archaeon
GAGTAATAATTGAAAACAAAAAGAATTTACTTTTGTACCTATCTGTGAGGATTTGATACACAGTTGCTTCATGTTTTTATTGACGGGGCCAGCCGTGGGAATCCTGGATTGGCTGGTGTAGGAATAGTTGTTTACAACAAAAATAACAGAGTGTCTGCATATAGGGAATTTGTAGGACTCAAGACCAATAATCAAGCAGAGTATTGTGCGTTAAGGCGAGCTTTACAAATAACAACTTTTGTCGCGAATGAAATACTTATACATTCTGATAGCACTCTTGTCATAAATCAGAGGTTAAAAAAATACAAGATAAGAAACAATGAATTGAAAATGATTTCTAGAGAAATTACAAACCTTGAAAAGTCATTTGAAAGTATTGGATATCGACATATTTCAAGAACAAGAAATATCGAAGCTGATTTAGAGGCAAATATCGCAATTGACGATTATCTTAAATATCGAAAAAACGATGATTCGTTAGGCAGCGGTGACGACTCAGAGTTGAACCAATCACAATTACTTTAGAATGAGGAAAAGGCATTAGACTGAGCTGCCATATTTTTCTTGAATCTAAAGGTTTATCTAATGTATTTTTGGATACTTTTACTAACTTGTTAGACGAGAAAGAATCACGCCTACCAGGTGCTATGAAGGATATAGCAATAGTTGCTGTTGGGGTGGTTATAATTTGGGCCGTTCTTCATTTCGTTTTTCCTACCGGTAATCCGTTCTACATAGTTTCTAGTGGTAGTATGGTGCCAGTCCTAAACGTTAATGATATACTAGTAGTTGGAGATGGAAATTCCTTTAACGATCTCAAGGTAGGAGATATCATTGTTTTTCATAGACCCGCTGGGGAAGATAGAGTGATAGTTCACAGAGTTGCAGAAATCCAAACAGATTCAAAAGGAGATCGAGTAATTACGACCAAGGGAGACGCAAACCCAGCCTCTATTCCAGGGACCGACTTTCCTATAAGACAACCAAATTTCATAGGAAAAGTTCTGTTTGTGATCCCAGGTCTAGGCGTAATTCCCAAGGTTTTAAGTCCTCCAGTAAACTATATTATTATTGGCCTTATCATAGTGGCTCTTTTTGCAACCAGACTTAGACGCACTTCCAATGACAAGACGGAGAAAGGAAGTCCGGATCTATCTTCGTCGACCAAATGATAGTGTCTAAGAAAGTCACAACTCAATGTGGGTAACATACACACACAAAGAATGAAAATTATTTATTCTCCATCTGAGGATCTTCTACCATTTTCAGTGTGCCATCGCTACTTCAATGTTTGACCATGCCAACATCACACAAGATATTTATCAAGATATTTCTTTAGTATGGTAGGGGTATCCTTCTGGGAATTCCTGAGAAAATAAAAGCTATTGAAGAAGAAATCCACAAGACGCAAATTAATAAGGCTACTGAATTTCATATTGGAACTCTCAAAGCAAAAATAGCACGGCTAAAACGTGAGATGGAGGAAAATAGACATGGAAGAACTGTAGCAAGTGGCGGGGAAAACACAGGTTTCGATGTTCGGAAGGCTGGTGATGCTTCTGTTGTTTTAATTGGATTGCCAAGTGTTGGAAAGTCTACTCTTCTTAATTCTTTAACAAATGCTAACTCGGAGGTCGCATCTTATCATTTCACAACACTTACCGCTATTCCAGGCATGATGGAATGTTTTGGAGCCAAGATTCAGGTCCTGGACCTTCCTGGTATAGTTGAAGGCGCCGCCAAGGGGAGAGGGTTTGGGAAGAGGGTTCTTTCTGTTGCGAGAAATGCTGATCTGATACTGCTAGTATTAGATGTTTTCCAACTTAAACACGTGAAAATTCTGGAGAAGGAGCTTGGTGAAGTCGGAATAAGGACTAATCAGAGGTCACCTGAAGTATTAGTGGAAAAGACTCATGCTGGAGGTCTTTCCGTGCAGACCCAAGTACCAATAAAAATGTCGATTTCGCTTGCCAAAGAAATACTACGAATTCATGGAATACATAACGGTAGATTGATTATCAGGGAACCGAACCTAACTGATGAGCAATTGATTGACGTGTTATCAGGAAATACACTCTATCTGCAATCTCTAAAAGTTATTAACAAGATTGATTTGGTAGATAAAAGGTTCATCAAAGACCTTGTCTCAACAGTAGGAGGTGACTTTGTTCCTATTTCAGCGGATAAAAACATGAACATAGAATTTTTGAAAGGAGCAATTTATCGCAAATTAGACTTCATAAGAATTTTCTTAAAACCAAGAGGAGGCGAGGCTGATTATGAAGAACCACTCATAATGAAACGTGGCTGTATTATTAGTGATGTCTGCGATAAGATACATAGAAATTTCATTAAAGATTTTAGGTATGCATATGTGTGGGGGAAAAGCGTAAAATTTGACGGACAGAAAGTCGGGATGGATCATAAATTAGCAGACAATGACGTCTTAACGATAGTAAAAAGATAGTCAAAATAAAACCAAAAAAGTGACATCCCGCCAACGTTTAGACCATTATGCCGTGGAAAACTTAAAATCTATGCAGGATGACACGGTAGTTATTAGTGAATTCTAGTTAATGAAATATCCCAAAGTTGTGTTGAGCGCAGACAGGACTCTTATGTCTCCTTATAGGGGGATATCACTTGCATCGTTTTTTGGGTGCGCTCCAGCAATTGACCTTAACAGATCGCATGATTCTCTTGTTTACAAAGTGTTGCGCAATCAAGTTACTCCTAAACTATTGTTTGATTTTATATGCAATCCCATATCGCAAACGGGAGGCCGCGCAGATTTCGCTCCATATGGTCTAAGAAAAATAGAAGCATCCTTAATCAGAGACGGCTACAGCAGAGAAGACGTAGTAGTAGCTCATCCAGAATATATTGAACGGTTTATCGGACCCGAAACCGAAGTAGTTGGGACGTACGAGATGGATCCGCTTGGAATGGGCCCAGTAACCATGACTTTCACATACGGACGGACGCAAACCTCATATGACGAATTTTACAACCGGGAGCTTCACATGAGAATTAACCGAGCCAAGGAAAGAACAGGAAGTAAGGCAAAAGTTGTGGCAGGTGCATCTGGAACATGGCAGTATAACTATGACCCTGGTAAGATCGAAGAGTACGGTTTGTATGGGATTATAGAAGGAGAACTTGGTGGTATTGGACCCGAATTAGATGGTGCAGGTTCCAAATTCTTTGATGCTTTAATCGGTGGAGAACTAGAAACTGCAAACCCGTTTAAGAAAAGTCCTTTTAAGGTTGAGATAAAAGAGTTCACTAGGGAAGACAAGACTTATCATGGTAGATTCATCCATTACTGGGATGAACCCTCCGTAGATGAGATCCCTCTCATTGTAAATCCAAGTATGCATGGCATGATTGAGGTTA
>JAKEIK010000121.1 GCA_022545895.1 Nitrososphaeraceae archaeon
AACTAAGGAGAGAGACGGGCCTAGGACGAATTTCCTAAGAAAAGTTATTCTTTTACTCTTAGAAATTGTTCTATTCATAAGAAAAATTGATACCTCTGTGCCCTTAAAAGCTCTAAAGAATGATATCGCGTACTTATCTAATGAAGCGCCTAAAAAAAGGGCCCTCATATAACACCCAATAATATGATAAACTTAGATGAATTACTATGCTCCGTTCTACATCACCGCATCGGAAATCGAGCCGAAAGCCATGACGTATGCAATTGGGCTATATTTTTACTAATATGTTGATGAGAAGATTATTTGGTTGATATATTGAGCCTCGCAATAACAAGAATAAAAAATACACATTAAAGCCGGGTACAAATTAAATGGCCCTTGATTGTAGGAGCAATGTAAGATGTCAACGCCGGAGCTTCTCAGAAAAAGACTTCAAAAGAACTGGTTTGACTTCTTAAGACTGAATTCTACAAAGTTCTCTTCAAATGTGATTAGTGGAGCATCACCTCCTTCTCTTTTTGTTGGGAATCACGGATTCCAAAAATCAGAGTAGGTCCACTTGTACCACCCCTTCATGGCAACACTGCTATACTCGACAGTCCAGAATCTTGGAGTGGCAAATCAATTGACCAGATCGTAAATTATCGAATGAACCTTGTTAGAGGAGTAGTAACATGTGATGCAAATAGTGTATCTGGAACTTACATAAATTCTCTGCAGGAAATTGCAATGTCGGCAGTACCAGTAGAGAGCACCGCGACTTTTGTTAAAAGGCCTATAGCATCCAGAGATATCTTTTCTAAATCAGATGAAACCCCGTCAATGCTTACTGCTCAAATATCGAACTTCAAAACATATGCAACTAAAACAGAACCAAAAATAGAAAAGGTGTACTACGACACAGATATGCCTTCAAATGATGCCATGATGGATTTATATAATAATGGTGTGTCGATCAGTCAAATTTCAAAAGTATTGAGCGTCGGAATGATTGGCAGGAAAAGTGCTCGCAAGTTAGTGCCTACCAAATGGAGTATTTCGGCAGATTGGGGGTCACAGAATACCTTAAAAGAACTAATCAATTAGCTTCCGTCTTAGTTTTCAGGGAGATACAACCAGAATATGTTTTGCCAGTAGGTGTATGGCAAATAAGGGAAGGAATACGCATGGCCTTGCGCAGTAAGCCTGTCATTTTGCCAAACCTTGAATCTTCAATGAGCAATGGAATTAAGGGTGGTTCGGTCTCGTTAACTGAATGGGCCCGTAATAGTAGGATTCTGAAAGAGAGAATACAGCAAAGAAGAATTTCAGATTTTTGCTTGGGACAGTAACTATAGATATAATTAGATATGAACCCAAAAAAAGAGGCATAAACAGAAATATGATGAATCAGGCCACCCCAGAAGGTGCAAATGATTCCTTCTATCATGCATTCGAAGAACTATCGATTCAAAATATGGACAAAATCTGGAGTCACAATGAAGGTAGTTCTTGCGTACATCCAGGCTGGGAATTAGTTGTAGGTTGGATTGCAATTCGACGAAGTTGGATTCAGATCTTTGATGATACAGAAAGCATAAAAATAAGAGTGAATACGCTGCGGTCTAGAAAACATTGTAAAGTGGCGATTATTATATGTCTCGAGGACATACAGGCTTTAGTGAATGGCAAAGGAGTTAAGTTCGGTGTGATCGCGACCAACATCTTTGAGGAAACTGAAGCGAAGTGGTTTCTTACACACCATCATGGATCGCCCTTGTCAAATTATTTTGGACCAAATTCCGAAATCTTTTAATGCTCTCAATATAGTTTGGGCTTAATACCCATTTTGGTAAGTAAATAAAGTATGTGTTACGGATAAAAAATTGTACGACTCATCAGTGGCAAAAGTCATTTTACTTTTTTTTACGTTTTAATTGGAATCAACGACGTGACTCCGTGGTTATTCTAGTTTGGGACGATATCACAAATTCCGCGATCTCAAAGGTTTTAGATTTTGATCCCTTGTAACTACCACTTTCATTCCTATGCTTGTTCAGTTCGACCAGTCTTAGATGGTGTTCCTTTTTGAGCGCCAGTCACTTGTAGATCGATCATAATAATTCATATTCGATAGTTTTGCGATTATAGGGCTTCTCCCTTGCACGACAAAACACATAATTCCTAATTAAGGATAACAGGATGGGTTACAACTATGCTGTGTGGATCAAGGAATTGATTATCATTAGATCCCGGGGAACCCCATTTAGTTATGTATTTTCCATCAGTTGAAAAGACTTGAACACGGAAATTACCCTGTTCGACGACGTATAAGTTTCCTAACTCATCAACAGCTATATCGTGCGGAGTATCTAAATATCCATTTTCTTTTCCTAAAGAACCCCACTTTGTTATGAATTTGCCATCATTGTCAAACTTCTCAATTCGATCATTTCCTGCATTAGATACATAGATATTGTCAAAGGAGTCAACGGCAATCCCTGCAGGTCTCTTTAGTTGTCCATCGCCAGTTCCTTTGGTACCCCATTTTGTTATAAAATGTCCATCTGAGTCAAACTTTTGTATGTTATTGTTGACAGTATCTGCAACGTACACGTTAGCTTCAGAATCGGTAGCCACGCCTTCAGGGGCATTAAATTGTCCATCGCCAGTTCCTTTGGTACCCCATTTTGTTATAAAATGTCCATCGGAGTCAAACTTTTGAATATTAAGGTTTTGCATATCTGTAACGTAGATACTTCCCAATTTATCAACTGCTATCCCATGAGGATGATTAAATTGTCCATCGCCAGTTCCTTTGGTACCCCATTTTGTTATAAAATGTCCATCTGAGTCAAACTTTTGAATATTAAGGTTTTGCATATCTGTA
>JAKEIK010000122.1 GCA_022545895.1 Nitrososphaeraceae archaeon
ATCAAATTAGCTCCTCCCACCAGTTATCTTTGTTTTAATGATCTTCTAGCTTCACTTCGGCTCATCCTACCAATTTTTTTTGACTTTCAATCTGAGAATAGTCAAATGGTAAAATACTTTTCCGATTTTAATTAGACGATTTATCGTGACTAATCTCCGCCAGCCCATATCAGTATCTCTAGTTTCTGAACTTTTACCTTATAAGAGAATATATTCATAGTTTTAAATCTAAATCGATTTGATTTACTTCTGTACTATTAGTACTTAGAGATCTATAATTTCTTCATCATTTTTTGAATAAATACATTTCCTGATTAATTGGCTAGAATCTACAACTATATTTTCAACTTATTTCAGACACGTTTATATCGAAAAGAACAATTAAAATACTTCTAATCTTGATTTATTCAAATTTTTCATTGCACAAATTTACAGTCACTAAAACTGTACTATTTGCTATAGTTAATTGCCTCATAATTTCATCTTTTTTTCCTAATATTTACTTTGATTTAATGAATAAGGTAAACGCACAACCAGGACATCAGAAAAATGTTTCATTCATAGGGGTAAATATGAAAGGGTTGTATACTAGCACCATCCCTAAGAACCTGTCTTCTATTCATTTTCCTGATAATTATTACAATGATAGCTTCAAGTTAATCACAGGTGCAGGGATGAATCATATCAGGTATGTCTTTTATTGGCAAGCATATGAAAAAGATCCTTTATCTTTTATTAACGAGCTGCAAACAGTAGCCTCACTGGCAGATAAATGGGGATTACATGTTATTTATGACAATCACCAATTCCATACGTCAAGTTGGCTCGATCCTGTAAGAGGAGATGGATTTCCACCTTCACTTTTTAACGATAACAAGAGTTACCCCTTTGGTTCAGGTGGATCACCAGGAAATCCTTCTGCCGTTAATTGGTGGACTAAATGGTGGAATCGCAATATAACAGACATCAGAGGTATCGATGGATGGGCCCTTCAGATCGGATTCTTAAAAAAAATAATAGAAACTGTTGAAAATCACAAAAGTACGCTAGGTTATGAGATCCTCAACGAGCCTCAGATCCAAACTGCGGATCAATGGGAGAAAATCGGTAGTATAATACTCTAATTGCTAACGAACTCAGAAAAATAACGAACAAGACATTAGTCTTCGATATGACCATCCCTGTTGTGTTTCACGACTCGAAAATAAATATGACTTTGGGAAACATTGCAAAGTTGTTACCAGAGAACAAGAGTAATATAGTATTCAAAATTTCCTTATACGGAATACCTACTGCAGGAAGTTATGCTGAGCAAAAAATAAACTTACTTTCGGGAGTAGCCAAAATTACTGGAGTCCCATTGTACGTCGGAGAATGGAATGACGTTTCTCGCGAGGAACATATTAGCGTTGAAGGAAAGACAGTTAAGGAGATTAATCAAGAGATCAGTGATTTGAACCAGACTGACGCAAACATAATGACAAAAAAATTCAAAGATATTGACGTATGGGGATGGGCGTTTTGGAATTGGAGTCATATACCTGATTCTTCACATGATTTCAATCTCATAACAGTAACCTTAAATGGAGATATGGCCACCACCAAGTACTTTGACATACTGAAGCAGGCAGTTGCTAATACTTGACTTAAAATGTTTGTTTTATAACATATGCTCTTCATGTAGGTGCCATGGATTTTTGAACAGTTTCATGGAACTAAGTTATTTTAAACTTATTTATCTTATACATTAGAATTATAGATTAAGATTACAAGAGATGTCAAAGCCAAGGCAGGTGCCAATAATCTGTCTAAAATTTATGATAGTCTCTACTATGATCTTCATTTTGTTTTCATTGCCGTATGCAAACTCTGTAGTTTCTGGTATTCAACCACAGCTCATTGCTGATTCAGGTTCAAGTTCAAGTTATACCCCACCATCACTTTTGGATACAGGGACTAATACTTCAGTAATGAATGCATCATCATTGAACGACTCGCCTCAATCTATCATAAACAATATGAGAAACTCGGATGAAACTTTACCTATCCCAGGAAAACAGCCACAGATCTTGCCAAACAAAAATTACATATTCTCTGCAAATAAGAGTGAGATATCAACACCAAGTAACAACTCTCATATAGGAGAATTTGGTAAAGGAGTAAGGATTGCTGTAATCATGCCTACATTTACTGCTGCAGCATACGACCATTCGTTCTACG
>JAKEIK010000123.1 GCA_022545895.1 Nitrososphaeraceae archaeon
CCAGAAACTAACAAGAAGATACTTCCAATCAAAACGGGTGAAAGTGATACTATTCCGGCTAATTGATAAGATAACCCGAAACTCAAAGCAGAAGCGATGGCCATCACCAATCCAACAGTGCTCCAAAATGTTGGGGAAAGCCCTAGTGTACCTAACTTTGTACCTAGTCGTGCAGTTAGAGGATTTATCTTTTCTCTCAGTCTATTCAGCAAACTTAAAATTTCATCTCCATCAAATGTGAGATCATTCCTCAGATAGGCTGACCGACATCTTAATTCCTTTGATTCATTAGAATTAGGTGATGCATCTCCAGGATAGCAAGTAACCTCATGATTTTAGTTCCTTTAAGAGGGTATCAACATCATCCTTGGTTAATCCTACTCCTTTCCGTGCATCTCTTCTACCTATAATTTTTCCACCATCAAAAGCTATGATAGTAGGGACAGTCTCTACCGAAAAGCGATCCCACAATGGGCTATCATCATCATTTAATTTTGAACTAAACAGGAAAAAGTTTGTTTCGATGGAGTCAAAAATTGGCTTGAACCTCTGACAAAATGGGCACCATACAGCATAAAATAGGACCAAAGCCTTTTCATTTCTAGAAAAAAGATCATCAAAGTCGGCAGGACCTAATTCGCTCATTTTTAAGTAAGAGATCCTTTTCACTAATATTGATTTTCATTTGCGAATCTCATGAGTTACCTTTCATCAACTAGGCACATGCGTACCAGACAAGGGATTTTAGTTGCTTCTCCAGTGCTCTGCTGTTTATTACTTCCTTCAACCCATTGGATATTTCGTTAGTTGACAATCTCTGTACTTCGGTCTCAAATTTCTTTTGGCATGGTGAAAGATCAGGCTTCGTTGTTAGCGTTGATTCAAACGTTAAGCTTGATTTGCGGTAATTAGAAATTCCTTTTGAATGTATAGAGACAGAAATTACAAGCCTCACATGAATAATACAACTGATCGAAATCCGAAGACAATGTCATCATGTCGTTACATCTCGGGCATTCTATCTCATGCTCAATTTTCAGATTCTGTGCCTTTATTTTAGAATTTTGGCGAACCCTTGACATATTCATATTTTTATTTCTTTTACTCTTCGTGTTATATCAAAATAATTTTTTTGGGAATGTTGAAAAGGCAAGAAGTCAAATATACTAAGTCAACTAGTCAAAACACAGAATAAAGTTCTCAAAACTATTGCAAAGCTAGAATTTCCTCTTCCGATAACTCATCTATGATATTATACATACTCAATGATGCAGAGCCATATCTGTGCAAATCATTAATTGATCGTTCCTCGAATGTCGTGTGAGGATCATGTGAGGACGAGTAAGGCAACGTTTTCTTATTTTGGTAACCCTAGGCATAGGTTGCTTTGATCGAAGAGCGTGCACCACATGCTTCGCAGTGAAGGAAACCTAGTTTCTTGGTTTTTTCTGTTCTAGTATCTGGACTTTGGCAAACAGGACATATCACATAATCCTTTATATACCGATCTATTAGAGCGCTAAAAGATGATGGTTCTTTTCGACCAAGAAATATGACGCGTTCTCCAGCGATGTATCCCGCGGAGGCAAGTTCTTTATTGAGGTAGAGTAAGATCTTTTCCGGTTCTCTCCGTAATGCTTTGGGAAATTCCATGAAATTCCTGAATATAGTGCGCTGCCCTACCCACATAACTTGAGGTACTGGAACTTCGAGTCTTGCTGCAGACTTTTTGGCCGTGTCACCTAAATTAGTTTGTATCCTCTTTAATAAGACCTCATATGCCTTGTCATTATCGTCCTTATTCATCTGCTACTTGAAATGAAGAAGGCTTTAATGTTCTTTGCTAACGTCTGGCTACTAATTACGATAATTTCTACATTGTCCAATGATTTAGCAGCAGTTTTACTTATGTGGAAATTAGCCAGAAATTGTGATCCTGATTTTGATTAAATCTTGCATACATATAAAGCAATGAACCTCTAGGCCCTTTTACTAGGTTATAGGGTTACAAAGTCATACCTTGTCTTCCCAAGTCTTTCTTTGACTACACTGAGTGCAACTTCAGATGAGTCACAACCAATCCAGCGCCTCCCCATTTTTTCCGCAGCCACGAGAGCTGTTCCTGATCCACAAAAGAGATCAGAAACAATTGAATTTGGTATGGAAAATAGACCGATAATCCTTTCAAGTAGAGCGTTATGTTTTTCCGTGCTAAACCCTGTGGAATAGTTGTACGACTCAATATCTAGCCATAAGTTATCAATGATCTTCCTTGTCTTTGGAGGTATCCAGTACTCGGGGTATTTTACTGTACTTCGCTTTCTGATAAATTCTAGAATCCTACCTTGTTTTTCCCAGTACTCCTCCAATGGATAGTTCATTTCATATTTTTTCGCATAAAGTTCGTAGTTTTGAATAGCCTTGTTTGCCCTTTCTTTTGACCATTTCCACTGACCTCGTTGGGGAGCAGACCCAAATATACTGTATCTCATTGTTGGTCTGTTGGTATTACTCCAAAAGCTCATCCATTTTGATTTCAAATCTGCCGGAACCAATGGTTTACAGAACTTCGTAGATGGATACTTCGAATACCATAATATAATGTCGTTAGCTGTGTGCATGCGATCAACTTTTTCAAATTGGTAGAGCAGATTCTTTTTTCTACCTCTCTTAACAATAATCTCGTTTCGAAAATTTTCGATTCCGAAGATTTCATCCATGGCAATTTTTACATAATGGGATGCATGCCAATCGAGATGTACAAAAATGGAACCCTCCCGAGATAGAAGGCTCCTGATTAAAGACAACCTGGGATATATCATATTCATGTATAAATTAACTTGGTTACTCCATGTATCTTTAAAGGCGAGATCCGTCCTCTTACTTGCCCTATGGTAGTAACTAGCTCCTGAATAAAATGGAGGATCAATATATACAAGGTCTATTTTTTCTTTAAACCCATTTAACAACAAATATTTCATTGCCTTTAAGTTATCTGCAAGTATCAGTAGATTTTCATCGTGAACCTTCGTTTGTGTCCTTGAGACCACAAGTGGTTCTAAATCGAATTCGCGTTTCTTCCAAGATTGGCGAATTGGGGTATTTCTAAACTGCCGCAATTTTCCAATTCACCATAGATAATAATAATTCAAACGATCAAATGATCTCGTAATACTTTAACTCTTTGCCTACCAACATCGCGCAATTAAGCCAGCGCGTAAATAATATGATGAATTTCGTAGAAGAATAGTGTCATTCTCAGTTACTACGGATCCATTCTATGAAAGGTGTCAACAGGGAGGGAAACGGAAGTTGGGATGAATCCTTGGTGTTGAAACCAAGCATCAACATCCTTCCGTCAAGTACATCTCTAACATCTGCAGGTAATTGATTTCCAGGCAGCGGATCAAATAAGTGAAAAAAGTAATCTTCTTTGTAAAATGCAATGTGAAATGTAAAGATATCAGTTAAAATGGTAGGATCTCGCGAAATTCTCCTGTTCAAATCAATATCACCTGTGGAAAGCTTCTCTTTTACATCTACTGCTATTTGCATGGCTCGTTTGAGAAAATTTTGGCGTACTAGCTCTTGATTCATTGTTGAATTTAGGTTTGCATACCGCTTGACCTCGTTAACAATCTGAGTGACTGTCTTCCTAGCGAGATTTTTCACATTCAAGATCTCAATTTCACCATGGACACCTTGGTTCTTGCCAAAAAGGTAGAAGCAGGCCATTAATTCAGTTCGGATCACAATTGGCAGATCGACTTTACTATTCATAAACTCCAGAATTCTACCAGGAAGGTCGCTGGGCAGAAACACTCCCATGTAAGAATCTGATATTATCATACTTAGATATTACAATTATACAATCGGGCATTGACACAATGTATGAAGTAGTACTTCTTGGACAATGAATTAATTCTATATCAAGAAGCTAGATAAAGTGTTTAGAGATCAGTGATAAAAAAGGTAAGGAGGCTTAGTGAGCATGAGGTGGTGGTGCGCTACCTTTTGATAAAGATTCATTAAACGTACCGTCTGCCTTCTCATGGAATTCTAATGCTGCCTGATCTACTTTTACTGCCTGGGGCGGACATACCGACACACAAGCCATGCACCAAATGCAATCATGTTCTCGAATTGGATCTGCCTTATCGGTGAAATCTTTTCTCTCATCTTTTACATCTTTTCCTGTCCCTGCCCACGTTTGTTTTGTTGCTTCTGTTGCAGGTACATCGTGTTCCGTCCTATACCATTGAAAGACTTGTACTGGGCACGCTTCAATGCACGCTCCATCTGCAACACAGGAATCCCAGTCGATTGCAACCATAGTCCCGCTAACACCGAGTGGGACAATTTCTTCTCCTCTAGCAGTATATGCAGCTTTAACCTCTTCGTTTTCTGCAGCCTCTTTTAATTTGCCGGGGCCCCACATGAAATGAAAATGTTCCCCGTCAGCGTGCTGTATCTTACCGATAACTTGGTAGTTTTTTGGAAAGTCTGGATCTATAGGCATTCTATTCGATTTATTCTCCAGCGAAATATTATATAAACCATATGTGTAGAGAGCCTGATTTATCCTCTTTGGCGCACTTTCATCTTACGAGGACGATTGATAATTCATTTCCATTTAAATTGCTTGAAAGCAATTTCATTCCAATAGCTCCAAGTGGTAACATGACTGTATTTGCCACATGCCCTGCCTCATGCCTTGCAGTAATTATTAGTTCATCACCGTCTTTAATCACATTTACATCAGATTCTTTAACAAATGGCAGTCTCACCGTAACGGTAACCGAATCACTGGTCTCAGTTAAAGCGTATACCTTTCCCTGAAAAAAACGTTAGAAGGGTCAGAATCATTAAAAATTTCAAGGGCATGATCTCTTAACATTTGAATTCCCTGCAGTTCTGTTTTCCTTAATTCAGCTATTCTGCACGGCACTGGATAGAATTCCAACGGTATATTTTCTGAAATCTTTTTCGTTTCATAACGCGTCTTATCGACCTTGTTTATAAGGACAACATCGACGTTTATACCAAATAATGATGCAGACATTAAAGCCCTCTTAGCATTTTTGAGGCTAAACACATCTGTATTTGTTACAAGACGTAAGCTAGTAATTGACTGGTTTGACATTATGCTACCAAGATTTTCTAGACGTTTCATGATGTCTGCTTCTTGATTCAAGAATGAGCCTAGCTGACCAGAATATCCGGACAATGGCTGAAACAATCTAGCAAGGCCCCCTAACAGCCCACCGATGCCTACAAGCTTTCGCCCCATAGAACCAGCCAACTTTGGAAAATGTAGAAACC
The DNA here is from genome assembly GCA_022545895.1 of Nitrososphaeraceae archaeon. Classification (GTDB taxonomy): domain Archaea; phylum Thermoproteota; class Nitrososphaeria; order Nitrososphaerales; family Nitrososphaeraceae; genus TA-21. The sequence continues at coordinate 5,323 of JAKEIK010000123.1, forward strand.
GAAGAGCTTCACCCGAAGCAGGCATATCCACCACTGCCACATCACAATCGCTTCGTGTTAAGACATGTTCAATTCTTAAAAGCGACAAGAGTTGGGTCATTCCAGGCAACATACCCATTTCGTAAGCCATAGTTCGACTAACACCCTTACCGTAGAAAGTTGAAGCAATGTAGGAAAGAAAGCTATCGTAATTCTTTTGCATCTCAAATATAGGGTCTATCTCTATGGCCATAAGATTAGACAGTACGTCTGACAATTCATTTCCTATGTTAATTGATAGGGCATCACTTAGTGTGTGAGCAGGATCTGAAGATATCAATATCGTTTTGTAATTTTTGTCTGCTAGATTGATGGCAGTTGCACATGACGAAACTGTTTTCCCTGTGCCTCCTTTTCCTGTGTAAATAACGAGTCTCAAGTCAGTGCATTATTCTTAATGGTATCAATTAAATCCTTCAGAGTGAACAGATAAAATCGAATACATCAATAACATTTCTACTATTTAGTATCACCAATATCACGAGAGTATGTTGTACAGGATCCATGTTCTATCCATGTTCAGTTGTCCATAGCCTCCACAACCTTATTGGCAATAAACCTTATTTCCACTTCTGTTAGTGATTGATGGACAGGTAAAGAAAGAACATCTTTAGATGCCATTTCAGTATTTTCCAATTTAATCCCGTCACTTATAGTAGAATAATATGGTGTCATATGTACTGGGGGGTCGTAATAAATGGTTGCGCCTATTCCTGCATTATTCAATTGTTTCTTAATTTCATCCCTTTTATTATATATAGTTACTGTATAAAGATACCAATTATAACTTAATCCGTTAGGTTCGATAGGTAATTTTAGACTTAGCCGTTGATTAACTGCACCAAGTAGCTGGTGCAATAGCTTAGCGTTTTTCCTTCTTAATTCCAAAATTCGTGGCAATTTTTGCATTTGTACTTTTGCTATTGCGGCGCTAATTTCAGGCAATCGCATATTTAGCCCTAAGACACGTGTATCATACCCTTCCACCATTCCATGATTCCTAATCATCCTAAGGTTGTTGGCCAGATCATCATCATCGGTTGAGATAGCTCCACCTTCCCCAGCAGTAAGCACTTTACTTGCATACAGGCTAAAACAACCCATATTCCCAATAGAACCAGTCTGTCTTCCGAAATAAGATGATCCTAATGATTGGCATGCATCTTCAATCACCAGCAAAGAGTGTTTTTCTCTAATTTCTAGAATTTGGTTCATCGATGCTGGGTGACCATACAAATGTACTGGAATTATTGCTTTAGTCTTGTCTGTAATTTTCCTTTCGATATCAATTGGGTCTGCAGTATAGTCTGTTGGCAAAATATCAACAAACACTGGTCTTGCACCCGTTGCCATAACAGCATTAGCAGTCGCAACAAAGGTGAATGATGGAAGTAAGACCTCGTCACCATGTCCAATCCCTGCTGCGAGTAGGCCCGCATGCAGTGCAGAGGTACCTGAATTTACTGCGACTACATTTTTGACCTTCAAATAACCTTTCAATAGTTCTTCAAATTCTCGTACACGTTTTCCTCCATCCATCGCGGGAGAAGTCAAGTTTCCCTCTTCCAATACGAGAAGTATCTCTTCCTTTTCACGCTCGTCCAGTTGTGGTTTGTTGATTGGGATCAGCTAAAATTCCTCCTGCTGGTAGGACAGCTCTCTTTGAAACTCGTTATAATTCTTTGTCAATTATTGACAACATTTACTTGACCGGCAAGCAGCGCACAGATAATTCATAATACGACAGGGTTCGTTAAACAAATAAAAATAGGAAATCCATTCCTTATTGACTAAGCAGATGTGGCAGAGTGGTCTTCTCTTATTAGGGAACACAATAATGCGTCGGCCTTGAGTCGTGCCGTCGAAAGTGAGCCGATTCGCCTTCGGGCGATCAGGAGTTCGAATCTCCTCATCTGCGTTTTATTCCGGCCTACCTAGAGTCATTCCTGGTGCGCTATGTGTTTTTGCACTTATTTCTTGGTTGTGAAGAGAAACAACTCTCCTGTACAATCGTTGGACTAGAAGTTTTCCTGCGGAAGAAACATCAAAGGCTACAGACCTTGCTGAAATCACTCCACGTGATGTCACTATTCTGCACCTAACAGAATACTTTCGTTTTTTATGACGGTCAACGTACGCGATAATGTATTGAATGTCTGTGTATGCATGAACTTTATTCAGGAATTTCGTGAGAACTGTCTCTATTTCCTTCCGTACATCATCATTTTCTGCGTGGGCGATATGAATAGTAGGACCTTTTTTCTTCGGCAGCATTGTTTCGATCATGTCCTTTGGCGTAACGATGCCAACAGGAATAGCATTTGCAACTATTACTACCTCTTCCGACTTTTTTAAAAGACTCGCAAGCTCTTGTAAGCCAGATCCCAACGCTGCAGAAACTGTACTTCTTATAACCTCTCTGACTGGGACCTGTTTTGTACCAAATGGCTTCTTAGTTTCTTTAGATCTCACGCTCACCTGTGGTGCAGAAGTAATTCTGATCACATCCAAATTATCAATAATTCCTTTTAGCATACGTTTGGAATCTATCACAGGAAGCCGGGAGATATGATATCTCCTCATCTTTGTAATTGCATTCGCCATATTCTCATCTTCTGGAATGACTATTGCGCCGGACATTACTTCATGTGCCAAGCCGCTATGGAAATCTGAACTAATTACTATATCTTTTTGGCTAACAACTCCCATCACCATCCCGTCAACTACAATAGGTAACGCTCTGTATCCAGTTAGAATCAAAGTACGTGCCGAGTCCATTAAATCGCTATCCGGATTCAGAACAGGTGTTGCAGAGATGAGTGTTTTCACTTTTGCCTTGATGCCGCTGTGTGATTCAACTAGTTTCCGAGAAAACAACATGCCGGCATACTTGTCATTCTCTGTTGTAACCGGTATTTGTTCAAGCCTGTGTTCAACCATAATACTAACGGCTTTCGAAACGGGATCTTCATCGTGCAAGGAAAATTTAGGTTTATATGCGATATCTAACACTCTCATAAGACACAAAGATGGACGCTATCATTAATTAAAAACCTTGTCTGACTAAATAATAAATGGACAAGAAATATCTTCGGAAAATCATCTTGCCAATCATAGCCGTAATAGTATTAAGTATTGTCACGATTCTAAGAAGTCCCACAGACACCACTATTCCCCTTCCTTTACCCAACCCGATTTCATCAACAAAGGTGAACGATACCAAAGGAATTGCGATTATGGCAGATAAGTTACAAACACCCTGGTCTATTGCTTTTTCTGAAAATGGAACAGGATTTTTTACCGAACGTAGTGGAATAATAAAAGAAATCAATGCAAATGGTAAAATGCTGAAAGACCCGCTTGCATACATTAGAGTTGATCAAATTGGCGAGGGTGGGTTATTAGGAATAGCACTTCATCCAAATTTTACCTCAAATCATAAAATGTATATTTATCACACATATTCTAACTACAGTGGCACTTTCAACAAGGTTCTAATGCTTTTAGAGAAACAGGACAAAATAATTGATTCTGAGACGATATTTGATGGGATCCCAGGTGGAACATTTCATAATGGTGGCAGGCTAAAGTTTGGTCCTGACAGTAAATTGTACGTATCAACTGGTGATGCGTCTAAGCCGGAGCTCGCTCAAGACAAGAATTCATTGGCAGGAAAGATTCTCAGAATAAACGACGACGGATCCATTCCTCAAGATAACCCTTTTCCAGGATCACCTGTTTACGCATATGGCTTTAGGAACGTCCAGGGAATGACGTGGAATCCTGAAACAAAAGTAATGTATGCAACGGAACATGGATCTACTGGCAATGACGAAATTGATATCGTTCGTCCTGGTTGGAATTATGGTTGGCCAAATGAAGAATGTTCTGAGGGAAAAGCAGATACAGCTCCCATAATATGCTTTAACCCATCAGTAGCCCCAAGTGGCATTACGTTCGTCAAGTCAAACAAACTAGGGTACAAAGACGACCTTATCGTTGCAACATTGAAAGGTTCACATCTCCGTTCGATCAATCTTAAAACTGGTGAACAGAACAATATCTTGGTAGGTTATGGCAGATTGAGAGACGTAGTTGAAGGACCCAATGGATTTCTTTACGTCCTAACCAGTAACACAGATGGAAGAGGCATTCCACAGGAAACTGACGACAAAATTTTAAGAATCTTCAAACCCTGAATCAGTGTAGAAGATGGAAAAAAAATTTCGAAAGATGAATCTGGACGAAAGGCTTGAAGAACTCCGTTCTAAGATAGCGCTTACTGAGGCGGAGGTTTCAGCTATCAAGAATCCGTTAGCTGTCACGAAGTTTGAAGACTTGAGCAGAATGATAGAAAATGCAATAGGCGTTTATCCCATTCCTCTTGGCATTGCAACTAATTTTGTCATAAATAGCAAGAAGTATTTGATTCCCATGGCAACAGAAGAACCTTCAGTAATAGCTGCTGCGAGTTATGCCGCAAAGTTAGCAGGTTTGAACGGAGGCTTCAGTTGCAAGATGGACAAATCCATCATGAGGGGACAAATTCAAATAATTTCAGTTAAAAACATGCATGTTGCCCAGGAAAACATCTCAGAAAACAGAGAAGATTTACTCAAGACTGCGAATGCTAACGCTAGAACCATAAAGGCTATAGATATCAAGACGAAAGTCCTGCATGACAAGAATTTTAGTTTTGGCGATCCGATGCTTGTAGTCGAAGTAATAATTGATACTAAAAATGCTATGGGCGCAAATGCTGTAAATTCCATGTGTGAATTACTAGCTCCAAAGATAGAAAGAATAACTCAAGGAAAAGCAGTCCTAAAAATATTGTCAAATTATGCAACAGAACGCATCGCGACATGTGAAACTACAATAAGAAAGAGAGATCTAGGAGGCGACCAGACTGTGGATAGAATGCTTCACGGTTTTGCTTTTGCCTATTTGGATCCATATCGGGCAGTTACTCATAACAAGGGTATAATGAACGGCATAGATGCAGTTGCATTGGCCACTGGACAGGATTTCCGTGCAATCGAGGCCGCAGCACATGCATATGCGTCTCGAGATGGAAATTACCGACCACTTTCAACGTTTTACAAAGATACTAATGGCGATTTGGCTTGTAAAATAGAGATTCCCCTTGCAGTTGGAACTGTCGGAGGAATAGCTTCGGTTTATCCGATGGCAAAGATCGGCCTAAAAACGTTGCAAGCTTCATCGGCTCAAGAGCTTGGCATGATAATTGTCGCAGTTGGACTAGCTCAGAATATTGCAGCCCTTAGAGCTCTAGCGGATGAAGGCATACAGAAAGGACACATGAAATTACATTCAAGAAATATTGCCATTTCAGCAGGTGCGACTGGTCCCCTAATAGATCTTGTTGCAGAAAAGATGTCGAATCAATCGAACATATCTATTGAAAATGCTAGGAGAATATTAGACGAAGCTTGAGAAAGTGCTCAAAAGTTTTAGCCAGTCACAGAGTAATCAGATGTATAGGATTGGTTTATTTAATTGGTGTCCATCTCGTCTTTTCAATTTTTAGTCTCACAATAATGGTAAAAAAAGCCAAGTTGACCAGTATCCAGACCGATTATTTAAGTGGTGGTCCCAACGGAATATCAGATTCAATAGATATATATCGGATATCAGGAATCATTTATTTACCATCTAAATGGCCACAGTGAAATTTGCGGTACCAAAAGGTAGTATCGAAGAAGCGACATTCAAAATACTGGAGGAAGCATGGCAGAAAGTTACTGGAAGGGGTAGAACGTATAGAGTCAAACTGAGCGATCCAGAAATTGATGTGAAAATTCTACGTCCGCAAGAAATACCCACTTATGTACAGGAAGGATTCTATGATATTGGAATCACTGGAAAGGATTGGATTAGAGAAGCAAATGCGGATGTTAAATTATTGCTTGATCTTGAATATGGTCATGTTAGACAGGTAATAGCAGTTCCTGAGAATTTTCAAGCTAACAACGTAACGGAACTAATTGAGGACTTTGCAAAACAAAAAAGAGTGCTAAAGATCTCCACAGAGTATCTTACTACTGCATCTTCTTACATGCGTTCAAATCTAGCTTACCAGAAGTTTTTTGGCAGTGCCGAGCCCATAATCATTACTCCTTGGTTGAGGGTTGGAACAAACAGAGAAGTAGAAATCTTTTTGTCATTTGGGGCCACAGAAGCCAAACCGCCTGAAGATGTAGACGCGATCCTTGATATAACCGAGACTGGCACTACGCTTACTCAAAATAATTTGAAAATAATTGAGACTATTTTTGAGTCAAGTGCGGTGTTAATTGCGAACAAGAATTCGTTGAATGATCCCGTTAAAGCTGAAAAGATTGCCGACATGGTTGCGTTATTGAAGGGCGTTGTAGAAGCTCGAAAGAAACTACACATTTTTGTAAATGTAAAGGAAGAGAACCTGAAGACTCTACTTGAAAACCTACCTGCTTTAAGGCGGCCAACGATAAGTAAACTAAGTGAAGATGGATGGTTTGGGGTAAACACCATAATAGACAAAGAAGAATTCATAAAAATGTTGCCCAAGATGCGAGAGATCGCACAAGGGCTGGTTGTATTACAACCAAAACAAATACTCCCACTTGATGAATTGAAACAGGTAATTTACTAGTGATAAGAACTCTATTGGTGAAGTATGGGATTGCTGAAGCTGCCGCTCTACGCAAGTCAAAAATGATTTCTGAGCAAGATTATGAAAAAATTAATTCAATCATTAACAGAGTAATTAGGATTGGTAATGCGGCACTTTTTGAGTATACTGCAAAACTAGATGGTGTCAAAATTAGGTCTTTAAGAGTTACTGATAAAGAGATTGACCGTGCCTATGAATTTGTAACTGAAGAACAAATAAAATCCCTGGAAGTAATGAAAGAAATGCTTATTATTAATGAGAGTAAACTATTAGGGCTCCTCAGGAACTTATCAACAATCTCCCATGGAATTAAGTTAGAACGAATACTCAAACCGTTGGAATCCGTTGGGTGTTATATCCCAGGTGGATTGGCTCGATATCCAAGTACTCTTATCATGTGCGTAATTCCTGCCAAGATTGCCAAAGTTAAGAGGGTGGTGATTATGTCACCTCCTTACAGAGACGGAAATATTGATCCACTTACACTAGTAGCATCGGACATATGTGATGTTGACGAAGTGTACAGGATTGGCGGTGCGCAGGCTATTGCTGCCTTAGCATATGGGACTGAAACCATTTCTAAAGTGGACAAGGTAGTGGGTCCTGGCGGAACCTACGTGAATATCGCAAAGCTACTGGTAAGCCGAAATGTGGGTGTTGATATGTTTGCTGGACCTACAGAGTTGGTTGTCTATGCAGATGCAAAAGCAGACCCAAAACTGGTCAGCAGGGATTTAATTTCGCAAGCCGAACATAGCCCGGACACATTATGTGGCGTAGTTACTACATCTAAGAATATTGTAAAAAGGGTGAAAATTTGTTTGAGAAATATTTTGTCTGATGACTCTTTACCCAGAAAGGAAGTAGTACGACAAAGCATTTCAAACAATTCCTTTATAGCTCTGTGCAGAAACTCGAATGCTGCTATTTCTTTCATTAATGAATTTGCTCCTGAACACTTAGAGATTATCTGTCGTGACCCACGATATATATCTCAAAAAATTAATTCTGCCGGGGTGGTTCTGGAGGGCGAATATACACCCTCTTCGGCCAGCGACTATTGCCTAGGTTCCAACCATGTACTTCCAACACTGCAAGTTGGGAAGTACCGAGGGGGACTATCCGTCTTGGATTTTATTAAGATCGTAACTCACATATCGGTTAGCAAACGTGGACTACGGTCAGTCGAAAATTTCATAAGAGAACTGACGTCAATGGAGAGTCTCCCTAATCACTACCTGGCAGTAAAGGAGCGACTAGATGGATAATGGATTGGATCAGTCAAAGAATGAAGAGTATTTCCAGAATTGAAAGATACTCTAAACCTGAAAAAAGTCCTTCAATTAAATTAGATGCTAACAAAATGTGGTTTTGGATAGAAATTTCTTAAGTCAGTTAGCTATGGCGGAAGCGAACAAAATTGATTTGAGAAAATATCCGCTTGATCTATATGACAACCTGTATGAAAGTTTGTCTAAATATCTCAGGGTTGGCGAAAAAAATTTGCTTATTGGTAACGGATCCGATCAAATTATTGAGCTGCTTTTGACTTTCATTGGAAGCGGCAAGACAGTTACTTTACCCACTCCTACTTTTTCTTATTTTGTTAGCCGTTGTCAGTTACATGGAATTAAAATATCGAAGATACCGTTGTTACCCGAAAGTAATACGTTTGAAAGAAGATTATTCATGAGTTCGGCAAAAAAATCTCAACTAGTTTATCTATGTTCTCCAAATAATCCTACTGGAAATCAGTTAGACAGATCCATCATCCAAGAGATACTGGAACTGAAAGATGTGCTGGTGATCCTTGATGAGGCGTATGTTGAATTTGCAAAATATTCCATGGCAAGATCTGTAGAAAAATATGATAACTTGGTGATTCTGCGGACTTTTTCTAAGGCATTTGGATTAGCAGGATCTCGGATAGGTTATTTTATTTCTAATAAACGATTCGCTAAATTCATTAGAACAAATGTTCAATCACCATATCCGGTCAACAGTCTGTCGCTTGCACTAGCAATATCAGTAATTTCAAATGTTCAGAAGATAAATGAATGCGTGGATTTGATAAAAAGAGAGAGACAAAGACTATACGAAAGGATTTCTAAAATGGACCGGATAATTACATATCAATCTGATGCAAACTTTATTTTCATAAGATGCAATGGAAAGTACAAAAGTATCATTAATTCGTTACGCAGCCATGGAGTAGGAGTCAAAGAACTTGGAGAATTGTATGGTTATGGCAAATGTATTAGAATTACTGTTGGGACTCCCGAAATGAATGATGCAACAATCTCAGCTCTGAATGATACATGAACGATTATTATGCTCTCCAATATTTCCTTCTTCGATTTAGGGGAACATTTTGATGGTTTCTAATGAATGTATCCTTTTTGATATCGATGGGGTATTGCTAGACACGAGATCGTCTTACAATACAACGATCAAGGAGACTGTAAGGCACATCACAAATATTATTAATCCGTCGCTCGATAACATAATTCCTCTCGTTACAGATGATCTGATATTTAAATTCAGGCAATCTGGCAAATTCAACAACGATGTAGATACATCTTACGCGTTATTACTGAGTATCTTATGCGCACCTGGCCCGCATTGGCGTATTCACAGATTTATTGAGGAGATCGCAGACAACGCAACCTCAAATGGAATAAGATCTGTGGAAAAGCACCTATCCAATCATAATCGAGGGATTGTGCAAGCCATCAAAAAGAAACTCAACTATCCAAACAACGTAAGAAAAAGTTTGGTAACACGAATATTTGATGAGTTTTTTTATGGACCAACGCTCTTTAAAAAAAGGCATCTTCTCAAGGCCAAACATTATTTTGGAAAGCCTTTAATTGATAATGACAAAATCATAATTAAAAACGACTCCTTACGTGAGATCTCTGAGCTCTTTTCTGGAAGAATGGCCATCATCTCTGGTAGGAGTAGACTTGCCTCTCGATATGCCTTGGGGAATATGTATTCAATGTTCAGGCAAAAGGCCTCAATTTATCTAGAAGACGAGGAAAGAAGTTTAGGAAAGCCAAACCCTTATTCATTGAGAAAGGCCCTCGAGGTGTTTTCATCTAACGGAGGTTACTATGTTGGCGATTCGGTAGAAGACTTTATCATGTCTACAAAGCTGAATATGAGAGAAGGATATAATATCCAATTTATTGGTGTGTATGGTGCGAGCGTCTGTCCGAACATTGCTAAAGACTATTTTTCAAAGAATGAGTCTCTTGCGGTTAAGAACGTAAACGAGATACCGAACATAATATATAAAGTTAGAAACTATTTGTAGGTGCAAGTGAATATAAGCAGCAAAAAAATGCGAACTGCAAGTGTCAAAAGAGAAACCGGTGAAACACAAATTGACGTGTCTGTAAACATTGATGGTAGCGGAAAAGTTCAAGTTAAAAGCGGTTTCGAATTCATAGATCATCTTGTTACCTCAATTGGCAAATACAGCATGATTGATATTAAAATTCAATCCAAATCGCTTGATTCTATTTCGCATCATCTCATAGAAGATGTTGGTATCACTCTAGGTCAATCATTGGATAAAGCTCTCGGCGAGAGGTCTGGAATAAGAAGGTTCGGATATTTTGCCGTGCCGATGGATGAATCCTTGAGTTGCGCATCAGTTGATTTAGTCAGGAGGCAATACTCTAAATTGAATCTCAGATTAAAGAGAAAAGAAATTGAAGGAATCAGTGAAGAAGATATTGAACATTTTTTTAGATCGTTATTAGAAAATTTGTGTGCTTGTATTCACATAAGAGTTGAATACGGGAGTAATGATCATCATAAAATAGAATCAGCGATTAAAGCTTTTGCCGTCGCACTTAGGGAAGCTGCAACGATTGATGAAAGAACAGGGATTCCCAGTACGAAAGGTGTGATGTGATGCCCAAGATAGCAATTTTCGATTACGGGGCAGGTAATTTATTTAACCTGCAGCAATCGCTCCTTCGCAACGGGGCTCATGCTGATATCGTAGATACACTTAGGAAAATAGAGGATTATGATGGGATCGTATTGCCTGGAGTCGGCAATTTCGACAATGCGATTGAGTCCATAAAGAGTAGTGTTAGTTCGTTTATGGATGCTATGGATAATGGGGTTCCAATACTAGGGATCTGTCTTGGATTGGAAATGCTATTTTGTCGCAGCGAGGAAGGGACCTTGGAAGGGCTGAAGATACTAGATGGAGACGTGGTGATGTTACCAAAGATCAGTGTTAAAGTACCGCATATGGGATGGAATAACTTGGAAACGATTCGGAAAGATAGTAAACTGTTGGATGGTATTAAAGAAGGGTCATGGGTCTACTTTGTCCATTCATATCGCATAAATCCAACCGACAAATCAATCGTTGCGGCCACTTCACAATATGGAGGAACTTTGTCAGCTGCTATGGAGCAAGAAAATGTTTTCGGAACTCAGTTTCATCCAGAGAAATCCGGAGCCGTGGGATCAAGGATAATTAGAAACTATATTGAAATGTGTTCAGGCAAGAAATGAAAGTTCTCGCAGCGATAGACATAATGGATGGAAAAGTTGTGCGACTTACCAAGGGTCAGGAGTCTAACAAAATTATATACAGCGATGACCCTTTGTATGTCGCAAAAAGGTGGACAGCTGAAGGAGCCGACATGCTTCACTTGGTTGACCTTGACGCAGCTCTCGGTACCGGAAGAGTGAACACTGTTCTAATAGAAGAGATTGTAAGATCGTTAAAAATTCCTGTTCAGGTCGCCGGTGGATTAAGATCAGAGGAAGTAATAGCTAAGATGTTTGAGATTGGTTGCAGTAGGGTGGTATTGGGAACTTTGGCCTACAAGAAACCAAACATAGTACGGAAATTGATTAAACTTCACCCACAGAAAATCGTTATTTCAATTGACCAAATTGATAGCTTAGTCATGATAAAGGGATGGAAATCCTCTTCAGGATTTACTGTGATGGATGCTATAGCGAAATTCAGTAAATTAGGGGCATCACATTTTTTGCTAACTAGTATAGACAAGGATGGGACCTTAGAAGGACCGGATATAGGAATTCTGAACAAGGTATGCGTAAATACAGAAATAAAGGTTATAGCCAGCGGTGGAATTTCGACCCTTAAGGATATAGTAAAGGTAGCTGCTGTTGGGTGCAAGGAGGTCATATTGGGCAAGGCACTGTACGAAGGAAGGGTGGAGCTCAAAAAGGTACGGGCAATCACATAATGCCACTAGCAAAAAGAATTATCCCCTGTCTTGACGTGGACAAAGGTAGGGTAGTAAAGGGAATCAAATTTTCTGGAGTAAAAGATGCAGGGGATCCTGTTGAATTTGCTGAAAAATACAGAAATCAAGGGGCCGATGAACTTGTCTTCCTCGACATAACGGCATCTCAACAGGGTAGAGATATTATGAAACATGTTGTGAGGAAGGTGGCAAGTGTAATAGATATTCCATTCACCGTTGGTGGAGGCATCAAGACACTGGATGATGCAAGAGGCATTTTACTTAATGGTGCTGATAAAGTTTCGATCAATACCGCGGCTGTGAAGCATCCAAAATTAATAACTGACCTAATGACAATATTCGGAACACAATGCGTAGTAGTCGCCATTGACGTGAAGAGGAATTATGGTGGAGGTGGGAAGAATATTTTTAGGACCAAGGAAAGCGCTAGGCAATTTTATTTTGAGGTCAGAATTTACGGTGGCAAAGAAGGGACAGGAATTGATGCGATTGAATGGGCAAAAGCTGTCGCGAAATTAGGCGCTGGTGAAATCCTGTTGACAAGTTTAGACGCAGACGGTACTGAAAATGGTTACGATATTGAGCTTACAAAGGCCATATGTGAAAACGTCAGGATCCCAGTAATTGCATCAG
>JAKEIK010000124.1 GCA_022545895.1 Nitrososphaeraceae archaeon
ACTTTTTTGGAAAATTCTAGGTATTTGGAATCCCCTGTTTCATTGTATTTTTTAGCAGTCACAAGCATCGCCTTACTCTGTGCTTCACAGCCATACCAAGGCGCAGATATGTCAGAGTAAAAGTACCAATTGTAGTTGTACGGTATCAGAAAGTAATCTACATGGTCTTCATAGTTGCTGCTGTCCAGGAACCAGTCAGCATTGTCGACAAAGTTAGGATTATAGACTTTACCTATATTCATATCAAAGAGGTTTTTGTAATCCACCATCGTGTTATTGTTTGCATCACTAAGATATTCAATATCATCCCAGTCTGTTTCCTCCTCTTCATTTTTGTTGACTGTTGTCGAGTCAGCCGCAGCGGCGCCGTCATCATTGTTGTGGCTATTATCATCTGAGATATAGACCTGAGCAGCAGCATGAACAGAATTATCTGCTTCCGCGAACACATCAATTGGTTTCACCCTTGGAGTTGTTGAGGCAGTGAGAAGTATTACGAAAAGTGAAGCCACCAGCGCCGTTTTAATTATTATTGCCATAATGATACTTCCGGTGATATTACTTAATCGATTTATATCTTTATGTACGTAAAATTGCATGCGCGATCTCACAACACGCTTTATGCATTTGCTCGATTATCTGGGAGGAATAAAATATAAAATTAGTATTTTTAATATCGTAATGGCTCTTATTATCGCCTTATTTATAATATTCATTATTATTTCGGCTATGATAGGCTCAAGTTATCTGTAAGGTTCATTAATTATTTAATATTGTATTCTATATTTCATGGAGAGAATGGAATAGACCCTGTCATGATGATTAACTGACGGTATTAATTTTATAATTTAGATACATGTACTAAATTCCTTAAATGCTCAGATTAATAACTTACAGTTTCCCTTGGTAAGAAGGATGCACTTTAAAGCGCTAGTAATTGTACTGAATGTGACTCCGATTTTTTTGATGATATTTCATACTCACATTGTGTTGGGTTTACCATCATCAAGTGTTTCAGTGAATCAACCGTCTGAAAAATTTACATTTGTTAAAGAGTGGGGATCTAGAGGAACTGGTGATGGCGAATTTCTTCGTCCCCATGACCTCGAATTTGATAATGATGATAAGCATTTGTATGCCGTGGATAGAGATGGAAATCGCATACAGGTATTTGATAAGAATGGAAACTTTCTTTTCAAGTTTGGAGAAAAGGGGCAAGGAGATGGACAATTTCTAGTACCATACGGACTTGACGTGGATGCTAGAGGTCACGTGTGGGTAGCAGACAGGGGAAACCATAGAGTACAGCAATTTGATAGTAATGGCAATTTCATTTCAAAATTTGGTAACTTAGATGGACATCCTAGTAGTTTACCAGGAAAATTTGATAATCCAAGGCACGTTGAAGTAGATAGGTCATTAAAATATGTGTACGTAGTCGATTCTAAAAATAATCGTATCCAGCAATTTGATATTAATGGAAAATTTGTGAAAGTCATTGGGCAGCTTGGAAATAAACCAGGAGAGTTTAATCTTCCTACTACTATTGAGATGGATTCAAAAGGTAATTTTTTCGTTAATGAGAGAGGAAATGAACGCATACAGAAATTTGATAGCAATTGGAAACCATTATTGTCTTGGGGAACTAAAGGCAGCTCCGATAATCAGTTCTGCCATATGGAACATATAGCGCTCGATAAACACGATAACGTGTATGTGACGGATCCGCAATCGGATCCTGGATGTAGTAAGCAACCTCGTGTCCTAAAATTCGACAATAATGGTAATTTTATAACAAAGTTTGGTTCCTATGGAACAAAACCGGGTCACTTCCAAGATCCGGAACATTTGGCAATAGACAATAAAGGTGATGTATACGTATCGGATCGAAGCAACAATGAAATACTAGTATTCTCGCCTATCTCTAATAGTAAGAATGGATGAACCCATAAAGAAAATACGTCCTTTACTTGTGTTTAAGCAAATGTGTTTCAGCAAATGAGTTAAATCTGCCAGAAGGAACAGAATTTGTGGATAAGATGACGAAAACAATTGTACGTCGTGTTTGTCGATTGGGACTTTAATTGCATTGTAGGTGTTCCAGCTATCTTTAACCACTTTATCCGTTGAGTCGATAATTAGACTGCTATGTTTGTCTATTATAATTCCAGCGCTCAAAATCCACTCTCTGCACGATTTTCAGAAGTAGTGAAGCATATTGCCGATCAAAAATTTAAATAAAACATCATTTGAGGTTAAATTCTCTAATGAGAAATGCGCTATCATAATATCGTAGGACAATTAACAAAAGAGTATACTGCGTTCATTCTACTGGCTTTCTGTTTTATTTTCTATTTACTTTCTGGTCTGTATTTCCTATGTTATGCCGAGGGTGTGGAAGATGACCCTTTTAAGTCAAAAAACTTTCAAAAATTTAATTTTGTTACTGCCGGTGACTTTGGATGCGGCGATGAGACTAATAGAACAATAGATGGAATGATAAAGAAGAAACCAGAATTAGTGATTGCGTTAGGGGATCTAGCGTATAAAAAGAACCCAGATTGTTGGTTTGATATTATCTCTCCATTGGACAAAAATAATAAATTTAAGATTTCTTTTGGAGAACATGATGTTTCTCGAGGTAATGTTACTTATAACCAATATCTAAAACACTTTAACCTTATCAGACCATACTACTCGTTCGATTACAAAAATGTCCATTTCTTAGCAATGGCGAATGCAAAGAATAAGTTAATACCCTATAATCATACCTCGGACCAGTATGAATTTATAAAAAGTGACCTTATGAATGCCAATAAAAATAAAAATATTGACTGGATAATAGTATACTCATTCAGACCCTTCTACTCTTCCGTTACATCGCATTCGGGACAACGTGAGTTACCCGACACATATCATCACCTCTTTGATGAGTACGGAGTTGACATGGTACTGCAGGCGCATAGCCACAATTATCAAAGAACGTTTCCACTAAGATATAACGAAACTTCATACCTGCCATTGTTCCACCCTAAAATTGTTAGTAAAGAACATATTCTATATATAAAACCAAACGGAACTATATTTCTTACAGTAGGAACAGGAGGAGCAGAACTACACAACTTCACCGGAAAGGCTCCTTATATTGCAGAACAGTTCGAGAGTCATGGATTTCTAAATGTCGATATAGCCAGTTCGAAAAAAGTACTGAGCCTATTGGGTACGTTCTATGAAAACGCGGATATGATTAAAAAAGATCAATTCATTATTACAAAGCAAAAATAAACTGTTTCGAACAATCTACAAGTCCTTCCCAATTTTTTTTAATGCCGATTTTAATGAATAAATTACTTTATTTGGTAACCTATTAGACTTAATAAATCAACGAACTGGTAGAATTTGATCGCGTGTAAAATACGATAATATTTAACTTTTAAAAATCAGTTCAATATCAACTCGATACAAAAATCTGGGCATACCTTGCTTGTCATTATTACCTGTCTTAGCAGTTACTAAGAGATCGAAGGGAATTATATTGAGTTTATTCTGTATCAACTTAAACTTGGCCTTAATCCATCTAGTAAATCATTATGAGAGTTTCTGTCGTGATATTGTATGAACATCTGTGTGCTTCTTCAAATGATTCACACATATCCAAATTTCTTTACCAGTACAGTTAACACAGTTAAGATTTGCAGGTTGATAACATATGGAGCATTTGTTTTTGTCTATAAAGTGGGCCAAAGGCAAGCGAATTGTTAAATCTTCTTTTTTAACGTTCCCCTTTATGGACATGAAAAATTGAACTATTTTATTTTCTTACTTTCCACTCGTTGCTTCTCCGCCAATATGAATTTCAAAATTGAATTAAAAGCCCAATTAGGATCTTGTCGACCATTATCCGCAAACAGGTTGCACCTACTTTCAAATGTTGGTCCCTCTAGAGAAATAGCATCAAAAAACCGTCTTAGCCTTCTAAAATACGATTCCTTCGTATGCGGTGATCTTATCGAATATTCAAACAGAATATATGGATTGGCTTCCGTTTCCTTTTGCAGTTCTAATTGTGTCTATTCTATCTATATTACCTGCCGAGTCCAATTAGAGAATTACTAGATGTTCGGGTTCGGTGGAACTGATAATGCTAGAATTATGATTTACGAACGCACTACTTTTTATTTTTATAGCTATTTA
>JAKEIK010000125.1 GCA_022545895.1 Nitrososphaeraceae archaeon
GTCAAAGTACCGTCGGTTTTTTCACTTGAATAATTTAATTATGTCCTGTACCCATATTGCGACATGTTCAAGTTAACTAAGCCTTTTTCACAATACTTTTAGCTATTGATGGGTTACAACTTCCATTAATGCAATTAATTGTGCCATCGTGCGCTATCGGTAAGGAAATAATTTAGACATTGTTTTTCAAGTCAATTTTATTTTGCTTCAAGAAAGGGTGTTGATCAGATACCCAGCTCCATTTACTCTATCCTAGATGATAAGAGCTGAATTCGAAAGTATTTTCACTAATATTAGAAAGAGACCGAAAGCCAGTGTATAGTCATCAAATCTGAAGTCATTGTTACTCCGGCATCTATCGTAACAGGTATCGTCGAGTATGCAAAGAAGGATTATGCTAATACTATTATTTTGGGTAATGCAGGGCTCTCAACACCAAAGAAAATGCTTGGCAGCGTTGCCTATGGCGTCACCATATGCTCCACCTGTCCGGCATTAACTATTAAATAATGATTTGAAGGAAATAAGAAGTACCCGAAGACATTCAATCTCTCGTCGTTTTCAATTATCCTATGACCTAAGTAATATCGAAAGAGCCCGAGACCCAACAACTTACAAAATAAAAATGTAAAGAGGGCGATAACAATATCACACTATATTTCAGTCACTTAGTGGTTTTCCATCAGATGAATATTTTACTTTTTTTTCTCCGGAAACACCAATGAGAGGGTTTGAACTTATTCTCCGTGCTCTCGCTGCCCCACAAATGATACCCCACCCTATGAAACAACCTGCGGTAATTGCGTATGCGATCAGTTCGTCAGCCATTTTCGAAATTGTATAATGAACTAGATGCTTAAAAGCCTTTATGAATTCTTAGATGCAAATAGTACTATTTGTTTAGATTTATAAAAACAAGCCTAATCAACTGTGCATATTGCAACTTATCAATGCACCTCCCAAATTTCTCATTCCTGTGTGTTCCCTCCGCCCGTTTCTTCCAGACTCACATCATTTGACATCCAATATAGAAAGTCCACACTTTGATTCATAAAACGAAGACAGGAGAAAATCATTCTTATTGACATTATAAAGTGATACCCAGCAAATAAGCGGTGTCACACTGGTCTGGGTCCCAACGTATCCTTTATCTACTCAATTTCAGTAATGCATCGCAAATTTAAAAAACCCCAGGAATAGCAATTATACAGTTCAAATGCCACAGACAAATACGGATGACCTGTGTCTGCGCTTCCTTAATTTAAGTGGAGAAATAAGATTCGCAGGAGTAATTGACAGAATGGGGGGCCTAATTGCAGGTGGTATGAAGGAAGGGATTGAATCATTGGAAAATGAAGAAGAGTCTATAAAGCTATATTTAGGATATGCGTTTAACAATGCGGTTCGTCAGGATTTTGATCCAACATTTGGAAAAGTATTGTATACTGTGTCAGAGAGAGAGAAGCTCAAGTTGGCGACTTTCCCTTTTGGTGAAAATATTCTTCTGGTTTCCATGTCCAAACAAGCCCCTCATCTCGAAATTATCGACAATATTTTGCATATTTTGAGAAAATATTTTTAGTGAGCATAGTAGAATAACATGAAATTTAACATAGTCATTAATTTGTAACAAATAGGACTCCTCTTCAAAACCCCGAAACAATAATTGGGTATCTAATGAAATACCCAGTTTCGAATTATATCCAACGCATGAGATCACAAGAAAAGATAGTCTTGCACTTAATGAATTGAATAGACCATCTTCCTACTAAAGTCAGGATTGAACTATTCACCCATCACTTGAATTACAACTTTCCTCTGCCTAGATCTAAAATCAAATTCCAAAAGAACTACTCGTTGCCATTGTTCATAAGGCCAGCTTCCTGTCCACGAATTGGATCGTTAAAATTTGAACCAAGCAATGATTATCTTAAGTGTATGTGAAATAATAGGTCATATCATACTTGTATATTGTATTTAGGGAATCAACCTTGACACCATAAATGGAATTTCAATTTTTAAACCCCTTCTACGCTCTATAGTTTCAATCGCAAATGTAGAGCCAAATACAAATATTATTAGAATGCCACTATCTAATTCACTTTCCGTTACCACCTGAGATATCTTATCAGTAATATCCATCCCATCATTATCCCCCATTAGAAGAGATTGAAATTATTTTTGAAAATATATCCTTAGACTAGCTCTGGAAAGTCGCATGTCTCATTAATTCAATCGTATTATTAGATTGTGTAATTTTCTCTTCTCCCAGATCATAAGGGACACAATTCCCCCTATCAAAAGTAATTCGACTGTTTTAGCTAGAATTCCAGCTATGTCTACGATTTCTGGCGTATTAGTAGGAGAAAGGGGTGGAGGGAATAGTACCACGTAGATGTAAAGCCCTACTAGAACTCCTGTCCCAATCAGACCGAAAAGATTTACAAATAATGTTTTTCTATATTTAGCAATAAGAGAATGTCTGTCATACCGAGATTCGGTGTCTCCTGCAAGGTTAACAAGTATGTATAGTATTCCATATGCAACCTGTACACAGGCAGCAGCAAGTAGGAACACAGAATAGTAGATTTGTTGTGAACCATGCTCAGGGAAGATTGCGAGATGCACCAGGCCGCCGGCAATAGCCAGCAACATAATCCCATACTTTATGACCTCACGGTTCTGAGATTTCTTAGATTGATTATATTTTTGTCTTTTGCGGTACGAAGTACCCAAAATTATGCCCAGAGTAACTATTGGGAATATTACGGCGATAGCGAAAAGCGAATTACGTATGTTCCCCCAAGTGTTTGAAACTGTTATGTTAAAGATTGCTCTATCACACGCACAGTCGCTGTTGCTACCTAGAATAGATCTAGGAGGATCAATTTGGCCAATGTCTATCTTGGAGTTGTCAGTTGCCACAGACAAGACAATCTGGTAGTTTCCTACTCTAGGAAATGTGTAATAATACTCAAAATCTCCTATCTCGTGTAGCGTCCATGGAAATACCTTGATTCTATTTCCCGAAATTTCATCATAAATTTCCACCATCGTTGCGATGTTGTAAACGTCATTTCCACCGAAATCCTGGATGCTAAACATTATCTGCGTGGGATAGTCCGGTTGGGTATACTCAGGATCTAAAGCGAGATAAGGATAATATTTTCCAACACCGTCTCTGTTAGAACCGCCATTATAATGTGGGGTATGCGGTAGGTGAGCGTTGGTGTTTGTAAAAACTATTCCGTTGAGGAGTAAAGCGGCTACCAACAATAACAGTGACGTCCACAATCTTATCTGTGCCTTTCTTTTCAAGCCTTGTAGAGACTATTTAACAGTATAAGATCATATAAGTCGTTATGCCGCGATAATGTTTGACATCCAATAAAAGATATGACCGAAGAACACATTACGGAAAATGCTCAAATGTCTATCATGTCAACCATAATGTGAAATGATGGTCCAAAACATGAATTCATAATGAAATCTATCTGAGTAGAAGAGAAAGAATTTAAGGCTACTTTATTCACTTGAACTCTCTAACGCCACCATATGAATTCATTAAAAAAATTACAGAAGTTTTGGAAAATTTTCCCTTTCGGGCAATACGGGATCGCCAGCGTAAGGTGATTGAGGACACTTGTAATGCATTAAATTCAGGTTGTAAACACATAAACCTAGAGGCCCCCACCGGATTTGGAAAAAGTGCTGTAGGTATTTCGCTTGCAAGAACCTTAGGAACCAGTTACGTTTGTACTGCTACAAAGGATTTACAGTCTCAATATGCAAGAGATTTCCCTTTCTTAAGGGTTGCCAAGGGCAAAAACAACTTTCACTGCCGTGTAAAAGAGGATTTTGTTAGAATTAATAAATACAGATGCGGATGTTGTCCGCCAGGTACGATTGGTGAATGCAACCACCTCTCTTGTGATTATGGTCCGTGCTTACATGACGAGACTATGGAAGGACCTAATTGTAAGTACCGGACATTTCTAAATGATTATTCTGTTCTGAATGCTGGAAAAATAGACGAGAAGGTCTTACTCGGTTACGAGAAACAAGATTATTTCAAGAAACAATATTCAAAATGGCTGCATATAAAAAATCTTGGTCTTGGTGCCGGTCAATGGTCACCCTGTGAATATTTTGATCAGCTAAGTAAGGCAATGGTGGCTAGTCATTAAATTTTCAACTATTCAATTTTCTTATCTTTACTTCCAAACAGAAACCTTTTGCCAGCTAGACATCTCTTAATATTGGATGAGGCACATTTGGTGGAAACAGAGATTGTAAAATTCAGGGGGTTATCCATATCTAAGAAGCGGTGGAAAAGGTATCTCGAAGATTTTGAAATTATTGATTATGGTTACGACATTGATGGTTGGATAGAATTTCTTATTGAAATAGAGAGGAAGATGTTGTCTTTAATAGGAGAGAACGCACTGATAAAATCCTTGTCAGAAGAACGCTATACGAAATATGGTCATCAGAACCTCTCTTAGGCGAGAAAGACAGAAAAAGATCATTTCTGCTTCACAATTGTTTGACAGCGATGATGATATCACAAGAGGACAAATCGTCAAAGAGAATTTCAAAAGAGAAATCGCAGAAGAACTCCTGGTAGAGGTACTACAGGATATTGAAAGGTTGACCAGAACTATCAATAATATTCTTGGCCAGCCAAAGAATTGGATAATTTCTGATATACATAAGGAAAATTACGAGGTGACTAGGGTGGAGATGAAGCCACTTGATACATCGTCTCACTGTAGATCGGTTTTCGGAAAATGTGAAAAAACTCTTATTATGAGCGCAACCATATTGAACAATGTAATATTCTCCAAGAATATTGGTTTGATGTCATCTGACGGCGTAAAATTCATTAGAGCTGATTCAGATTTTCCATCAGAGAATCGCCCAATTTTTCCTCTTAATGTAGCGTATCTTAACTTCACTAATCTGCAGAGGTCTGATGTGAAGATTAAGATCTCAAGAGCGATTGACAATATTATGCACACCCACTGTAATGATAAGGGAATAATTCACACTACGTCATATGATCAACTTTATTTCATTAAGGAAAATTTATCAGACCAGAATGCCAGAAGACTCATTGTTACTGATCCAGA
>JAKEIK010000126.1 GCA_022545895.1 Nitrososphaeraceae archaeon
AATAATTTTCTGGTGTTGACTATGAGAGATCTTAGATTCGACGAAACGAGCAAAGACCTGGACATAAAAGATTTAACAACAGCAAAAATGACTATGGTAAAAGCAATTCCAAATGCTACAATTAAAGCTACAGAGCCAACTATGGTAAAAGCAATTCGAAATCCCACTGTAATAGACGTGTCAGCGGACGCTCCTAAAAATACCAATAGCATCGTCTCCAAACAACCATCAAACGTAGCACTTCATGATAACGCAACATCAATCGAGTTGGCTAATAAGATCATTGATGCAGCTCTATTCGCTTCACTGAATGCGGACCCAACATTAACGATAACACCTAAAAATACCAATAGCATCGTCTCCAAACAACCATCAAACGTAGCACTTCATGATAACGCAACATCAATCGAGTTGGCTAATAAGATCATCGATACGGCTTCTATGGCGTCTTTGAACGCTCATGCGAGTCGAGCAGATCGTGGATAGGTACGATGATTCAATTCTGTATGAGTTGAAAGTGTTTCTTATAGATGATACAAAATAGACTACTCATCTGTATTAAGCCTGATAATTTATCTAATGATCAAGATATACCTATCATCATGAACTAAGTTAACCTTTATCTGTCTGAACTGAGTCAAAACTAATAAAATGGGTGTAAATTATAAGGTTGCACTTGTTACAGGTAGCTCGAGTGGGATAGGTTTCGAAACATCTCTAGTCCTAGCTAGGAATAATTTTCATACATATGCAACAATGCGTAATCCAGAAAGAGGAACAAAAATGAAAGCCGTTCAGAGTGGAGAAAACTTGCCAATTAAAATTATTCAGCTTGACGTTACTAGTGATAAATCAGTAAGGGAAGCCATCCAATCAATTCTATCCGAATCAGGAAGGATAGATGTATTAGTTAATAATGCTGGCTTTGGATTGGTAGGAGCATTTGAAGAGCTTGGTATGGATGAGATCAAGCAACAGTATGAGACCAACTTCTTTGGAGTTATAAGAGTAACCCAAGCTGTCATTCCTATAATGAAGGAGCAAAAATCCGGAATGATAGTAAATATAAGTTCAGGTGCCGGTAGATTTGGCTACCCCGGTGGATCTGCATATGTTAGTACCAAATTTGCGTTAGAAGGTCTGAGTGAGTCTATCTCGTATGAACTTGAGCCTTTTGGCATAAAAGTTGCATTGGTGGAACCGGGATTTGTTAAAACTAATTTTTCCAATGTAATAGCGAAGAGATCGCAAGAGCCAGATTCGGAATACTCAAAAATGATGGAAAAAATGGCTGGAAGAATGGAGGAGATGAGGCGAAATGCCTCTTCATCAGAACTCGTAGCAAATATAGTCTTGGAAGCAGTAACAACTAAGAATCCGAATTTGAGATATCTGGCTGGAAAAGATGTTGAGCAGTGGATAGAACAGAAGAAGAAATTGTCGGATAAAGAATTTTTTAATATGATTAAAAAATCACTGTTATGAAAGTTATCTTAATTGGGTTCGGTCGAAATGATAATGCTAGGATTATAATTTACGAACCTCGCTACTTAAGCTCGTTATTAATTTATACGACTTATTGGTCATGTGTAGGCGGCTCGGAGGGGGGAAATCATCTTCAAACACCGTCGAGTTCATGAATTCGACGATTACCTAATGTTATGTACCGACCCGCAATTTCTGTCCAAATAATCAGCTATCTCGTCGAATGAGGCACCAGAATCATTCAGCTCTATCAATAATTCTTTACTGATACCGGCCTGTCTTAATGCGACTAATGCAGCATATAATCTTCTTTCTGCATTGGTGATGCATTTGCCATCCCAACCATAATAAGACATGATGACACCCATAACACATCTTCCACCAAGTCCGTCGGTATACTGCTTTCTAATCTGTGTAAACTGTTTTCCATATGTACGTATTATTTGGGAAATAGATAATTCTTGGTTCGAATGTTGACTAATGGTACTAATGTTGGGCACATGAGTATTTCGTTCGATGTTCTGTGTTAACTGCTTCTTATATGTACGTAGAGTTTGAGAAACAGATGATTCTTGTCTTAACAGTTGTTGCTGAGCCATAGATTCACAATAGATAATCACATACAAATTATTTAGGATTTACGCTTACTGCATTTCTTTGGAAATGATTTTTGGTCTAGATTACATATGCTATTGATGCGACTGGCGTTTTTAGTTATTTGTTATTGTCTCTAATTATAATTAATATCGGTCTTGAGGATACATATTTTCAAGAAACTTATAAGTAGCACAAGTATTTTAAAGACAGCTGATGACCACCCCTGATCTACCTTTTCTGGAGTCAGATAGAATAGTCTTCAAAATGTTTGCGTGCGAAGAACATTTGAAGAATATAAAAAATATTAAATCCCAACACGGCGATCTCTCATCAAAGGATGCACGAGTAGTTGCTGAGATGGAAATAGATTCATTGATTTCACAAATGATTGGAACCTTTGATTGTCTACTATTTAGAATAATTGATAAATTTCAGTTATCTGGCATTCCCAGTGATAGAATTGAATTAAATAAGGTGATTAGCGCGCTGTCAGCGGAGAGTAATGGAATAGAATTGGCAAGGGAATTACAAAAGGCAAATCAGGAAGGCAACTGGTACTGGAAGGTAAAGGATTTGAGAAATTATTCATTGAATGGTTCATTACTCTCGGCACAAGCTTCTCTGGACGTCATTCCATATTTCGAACAAATTCTCGTCCAGCTTAAGGAATTCATCAAAAATATCTTAATGAATGAACCGAAATTGCAAACAAAGGAATATTAGAGTAAGATATAGGTCTGATCACTTATCTAGTGGTCACCATAGTTTACTAAATTGAGAGAGATTATACGTTTA
>JAKEIK010000127.1 GCA_022545895.1 Nitrososphaeraceae archaeon
AGTTTTCCTTTGTTGGACCCGGTCCGCCTACAATTAAACCGTTAATTTTGTGTTCATTGATAAAGATTTTTTGTGCATGATCTGCAATTCTGTGAAAATACTCGTTCAGTTCATTTTCCCTGAGTCTCTCAAATCTTCTGGCAGACTGTCCTCCTTGTCGATGCTTTCCAGCAACTCCAGAAGTTAGTGTGTCTATCACTTCCCACCTATCTCCCGTGAGTATCCCTAAACCTGCTTCCTGGCTGTCTATTGCAAGCAGTCCTATCACTTTCTCATCCTTGAGCATATCTTTGATATGATCTGTCCAAAAATGGTCGTCGCATCTGTAAAGATTAATCTGAATAGGTTTTGGTGGTAGAACTGAATAAAGCTCTATCTTCTCATTTCCTATTCCCTTGCTGTTAGGGATGGCTCCACAAAAGATAGCAAGCCCATTTTCTGGTGTTTCCTTAAACAATTTAAGATGCTCCACTGTTTTACTCAATGCATCCTGTACATGAGTTCTTGTTAAATCAGATTTTATATTAGATGCAGTGCCAGATTCATTTCTGAGTTGGCCTATTACTTCAAAAATTGGTCTTCTTGGAGGAACATATACTGTAACCAATTCGGTGCCGTGACCAGCAATGTTTGATAGTTGATTTAACATCTTGGTTAGTTTGTATCTCTTCACAGAATCCCACGTTTTTTTGTGGGTGTCTAGACTCATTTCTAACAGTATGACATCTTTAAGTCAATATAATATAAGGTTAAGGCTATCGTTTTGCGCATTTTATTATCTAAATTATGTCCTATCCCATTACTATAAAAATACGAGTTCAGAATAGGTAATCAGCAGATGCTTCCTAGAATTGAATACATAAAGCAAGGAAGGGTGAAACTGGGGTTGACTCAACGTGAATTGGCATCTCTATCTGGAATTAGCACGTCTATGATAAATCAAATTGAATCAGGACGATGCAAGCCCAGTTACGATACGGCTAAAAAAATATTCGAGGTACTTAGTTCTCAAGAAGGAAAAACCTCATTGAAGGCCGGAGACATATGTAGTCATGAGGTGATTTCAGTCGAGAAAGATGAGAAATTGGAAGTAGCGATAGAAAAGATGATGAAAAATTCAATTAGCCAAATCCCAGTTAGAGAAGAGTCTAAAATTGTGGGCCTCGTAAGCGAAGATGTACTTGCAAGAAAGGTACTTGAAAGTGACGATAAGAAAAACATCCATCAGGTACCCATTTTGCAGATAATGGAACCACCTCCACCAATAGTTGATATATCAACACCTGCTAAAGCACTAATTCCACTTGTAAGATTTGCAAAGTGCGTGCTCGTAAGTCGCAAAGGAGAGATTACAGGAATCATAACCATAAGTGATACCTTAAAAATGGCAGAATAATAAACGGACTTAATCACTCAATTTTTCCAAGCCAACGCAGCAATCTGCATTCTTTAAACAATTTTCGCAAATATTTATTGCGCTTCCACCTGGTAGTACATCCTCACACAAGGCGCACTTTTTTTGAGTTGCCTTCATTATGGATATAATACTCCAGTGCCTGATATATATTTTCAAGCACTCGCGTAATTATACTTTAATGCTATTCCTTAGCTAACATACAAATGAATTTCAGTTCAATTCCTAAATTTTCAAATCATTTTACGCTTCTTCTTAGTCTCATTTGCTACCCACTTTGTAACCAATATCAATCCAAACACTGGAAAGCTACCAATGAACAAATATGGAAACATGGCAAGGAAGATTGATGGATGAAA
>JAKEIK010000015.1 GCA_022545895.1 Nitrososphaeraceae archaeon
CGATTGAAGATGAGGAACGGCAGAAATTAGTGACTTTACTCATGGAAAAAGATATTGATACAGTTTCGAATAAGAAATAAATTTAACTTTCCAGTAAGGATATCGATCGGAATTAAAGGAAAATAAAAACGCTTACAATAAACATACGCAGTTATTCCTTATATGGGAACATTTGAAAAGATTTAGATGAATCAGGACAAGTTATCCATAGACGTTCTGATAAGCTTTTTTCATTATATCGAAATATTTAGTAGGGTGGATATCTCCTTCTCCACTCGCTTTGTCGTATGTAATGTTAACTAGATTAAAGTTCTTGATCTCGTTAGGGACAAAGCTCCAATCCCAATAAGCCATTCCCCATATGTTAAGCCCCTTGAATTTCTCAACGATCATGTTTGCGTCTGTCTGGCTTATGTCACTGAGATTGGCACTTATCTTCCAGATCAGTTTACCTTCCTCATTAACAGTGCTAATTCGCTTTACATTATTCCATTCTCCAATGTATAGTGGAACACTCGCTATTTGGCTTGCATTCAAGATCAATTGAAGCTTCTCAGTCTGATATTTACCTGAAGGAATTCCATACATGCTCATCTTGAATATTACATTTTCTTTGTTTTTTGGAACCATTTTGGCCATGTTCTGGGAATTAACTTCAATTAGATTTTTTAGATCTAAAGGAACATTCATGCTGAATATTAAAGCCTTGTTTGTGACTTTTCGGAGTTCATCTGTCATGAAAGTGTTGAATTTACCTATTTTTTCCCACTGATCTTTACTGTGCACTTGTGGTTCACTTAGAATTTCATAACCTAAAGTGCTAGGATGCTTATCAACAGTACTTACTATCTTTTTTAGAAATTCAGTCTGAAGTGTCCACCCATCTGTACCATTCGTACTCTTAATTGTCCTGTCCCACCAATTAGTCCACCATTTCTCTGCAGCAGAGTACTTGGATGCTCCTCCACTGGCCTGCTTGTATAATAGCGGGTCGTTGAAGAGATATGCTGGGAATCCAGTCCCATGTCCAGCACTGAGCCAGGAAGAGGTGTGGAACTGATGATTATCATAAATGACTTTTATTCCGTATTTGTCTGCTGTTTTCGCTATGTATTCCAATTCTTTAATGAATGTACCAGGATCCCTTTCATACGATTCCCAGTAAAATCTATAGCGCACATGATCGATAATATTCGTCTTTGAGAGTAACTCTAAACTATTTTCATAGTAATTAGCGGGAAACGGATTCTTTAATCCTTCTCTTGACTGAGGCATGCTAGTATAATATCCCCGTATATTTACCCCCAAGTATGGTGGGCCTTCCTGACCTAAAATTTGATGGTCACTTTTACTTCTGAAAATATCTTGGCTAGTCTGAGCATAGACTGAATTTACAACATTATTATTAAGAATGCAAACGTTTGTAACAAGTATGGCACAAATAAGAGTAACGGGAATAAGTCTTGTTTTCATTGGCAGATCAGGAACTTTTATCCATTGGCATTTTAAAGGTAACCAATGTTTCAATTAATTAATAACTCGACAGAGGGTATAGTAAATTCGGTCATTATTTGGTTAATCATCCTATAGGGGAAAAGAACATAGCAAATAGAAAACCGCTAGTTATTCCGCCAATTATCGAAACTAATAAAAATTTTTCAAATTTGTGCATATACTGAGATCATAATTAATTCCTAAGCTATATTGAAGCTTCTTAACATTATTCCCTTTAATTATTCTCAACGTTTCATAGCCATTTGCATCAGTGTTCGCTTATCATGAAGAAAGGCAATTTCTACGACAGGAAATTCGCATTTTTTTCACGATATCAATTACAACAGACTTTCGATCTTTTTTCGATTCGAATCTCATTTCATAAGAAAAGCAAATCAAATAATCGGAAAGATCTGTGAAAACCGACTTAGTTATTTAAAATAGAAACGTATCGTTACCAGTACCATCTATATTTGACAAAGTACTTTCGTCTGCCAAAAATAAAGAATTCGGTAGATTAGCGGACGGATCTTGGAAAATGCAATTCACTAAATTAGTACCAAATGTAGATTGTACTCATCAGTAATCATTTAGTTGTTTTTGTAATCTATGAATTTGGTATAGAACCCAATCTAATGTCCGATTTTTAACTAGCAGATTGTCAAGATGCCATGTAGCATGTGAAGGTTGCATATCTTGTTCATTCTCACTTATTTCATTTAAGATAACTTGTTCTAGCTCATCCATTTGGGTTTGAAATTTTGTTGATTCCATATGTCCTTGCATAACACTATCAAAATATAATCAAGCAAACCCGAAAGGGGGAGGGAGGCTCCAAAATCTGAAAGTAATATGGTTAGTCAGTTTACTACTAAGCATAATAACATTAATTTAATAAGATTGATGATTTACGACCTTGAAAGGAGAACTCCTGAAATACCATCATTCCTTTATCCCGAAATAGTATAAACCGGATTTAAATTCTCTACGCAGAATGCACATTTGATCATTCCAACATGCCGACTCCCTGCCCAATGAATTTCATCTCCCGAATTACAATACAATGAGGAATATTTTACTATGAAGGATCAATAAGAAAACTAGAAAAGCTTGTAAGAATTGGAATTATATCGAGATAGAGACATGAGAAATCTCTTCTACCATCAAAGGAAATTAGGGCGATATTGGATAGTTTTGTTTCTACAATATTGGTCCGAGTGGCTATGGCCTACCAAACTGTAGCTACGTGGACGTAGATTCAGAAGGACAAGACTGCTTTTAGATTTAAATTATCCTTTGGATTATGACCCTTTATGTCTGAAGCAGAATCACAACAAAATGCTCAAGCACAACAAAATGCTCAAGCACAACAAAGAGACGGACCACGAGATTCTATATACATTGGAAAGAAACCTCTGATGGCTTATGTTACATCCACACTTATACAACTGGCAAACCAGCCATCGGTGACTATTAAGGCAAGGGGCTTAAGCATTGGAAGAGCAGTAGACGTCTCACAGATAATTCTGAAACGAATGGAGAATGCAGGTTACAAAATAGGTGATGTCCGTATAGGCTCTGAAACAGTACAGGCAGAGGACGGCAGAACGCGTAACGTTTCAACAATTGAAATTGAGGTTAAGAAGGTCTAAGTCTTCCTATACTTTTTGTTCATATATACGTGAAATAATTGTATAATTGATACTTGGAAAAAATTGCCGCTCTCTATCTGGCTCATCTAAATCCTGTCACTAAAGCACACGAAAGCATTATTACGAATCTTGCTAAGCAATACAATAACGTCTATATTTACCCAGTAATTTTTTTTAAAAGCGGAAATGAAATTAACACAAGAACATTTCCATTCTCCTACGAAATTAGAAGAACAATGCTGGAAAGATTATTCGATAAATTTGATAATATTAAAGTTCTTCCAGACTACTCTTTTGTGTCACCATACATCAGGTATCTCCCTCCTTTTCTTTCACCATCTTCATGGACATTACGAAAACAGATACTGGGAAATGTAAAGGAAAGGGAGTTCATCTCTTATACAGGCGATACCGCAGAGAGGATAGCTTTACGTATGTATAACCTGCATCCTATCAAGTCAAGAAGGTTGGAAATTTCTGCTTCAAAAGTAAAGGAATTGATGTATGATGAAGCTTTATCAAAGATGGGAAGAAGCACCAAACAAACAGAGACTAGCCTTTTCTGGACCGATCTGGTGCCTGAAAGAGTTGTGGATGTCATTAAGCAAAGCTGGCATATAATTGAACAATTTGCACAAATGCCAGATAGGACTGTAAAGATAATAGGCATGAAATTTCCTGCAGACGGTATAGTTCACTTTTGAAGACTTTTATAATGCAATCATCGACTTGCCTTTTATGAAGACGAAGGGTGCAGAACTGGTCTGGTTTGATGGTGATTATGTAAAATGGGAAGAGGCAAAGGTACCAGTTATGACTCATGCATTACACTATGGTACTGCGGTTTTCGAGGGTATACGTGCATATGCTACCGACAACAATCTGTTTGTCTTCAGGCTAAGGGATCACATGCAGAGGCTTCATAGGTCCGCAGATGTTTATTCAATCCCAATAAAGTATTCCGTTGAAGAGCTTTGTAATGCCACTGTAGAGTTGATTAAAAAGACGTCGATAAAAGAATCGTGTTATATACGTCCCCTCACATTCGTAGGTGTCCATGGAATAGATCTAAATGTAACTAAAGATTCACCAACTCACACAACTATCATTATATTTCCATTTGCCAAATACTTCAAAGTTGAGGGAATTTCTGCATGCGTCTCTACATGGAGGCGAATTGATGGTGATTCTACTCCGCCCATGGCAAAAGCTGCAGGTAACTATTTGAATTCAATCCTTGCAACGCAAGAAAGCAAACGCATTGGATTTGATGAATCCATTTTACTGGATAGAAACGGAAACGTAAGCGAAGCATCGGGTGAAAATATCTTTCTTGTAAGGAATAGCGCGATCTACACACCCCAAACTTCTGATTCTATACTCGAAGGAATAACTAGAGATACTACTATCTCCATCGCCAAGGAAATGGGGTATGAAATTATAGAAAGACCAATCTCAAGGACAGAATTATATCTGGCAGACGAACTATTCCTAACTGGAACTGCAGCTGAAATAGTAGCCATCACAAAGATTGATGGACATGACGTAGGGAGTGGTAAAGAGGGCCTAGTTACAAGAAGTATCAGACAGAAATATGAGAAGCTAGTATCTGGCAAGCTAAAGAAGTATATGGATTGGTTAACACCAGTATGGTAGAAAGTGTGAAAAATAACTTACATCCAAGGATAGCTGTAATAGGTATAGGCGGTTGGGGTAAAAATCATGCAAGAGTTCTTCACGATCTTGGGGCACTGGCTGCGGTTTGTGATGTGTCGGCTGAAAGAGCAAAAGAAATAGCCACATTGTATGACACAACATCTTACTCTTCAGTTGAAGACCTTTTTAATAATGAAAGAGATCTAGATGCTTGTTTGGTCTGTACTCCTACCAAAACCCATCGTGATGTTGCGAGTAAGGTCATAGAAAGTGGTTGTCATGTCTTTGTCGAAAAACCATTATCATTCTCGTCTCTGGAATGTGAAGAAATTGTAGAGATGGCAAAGAAGAATAAAGTAATATTGACTTGTGGCTATGTTGAAAGATTTAATCCTGCTGTTCAAGATCTGAAAAGAATAATTCAGGATAAAAGTTACGGAGACCTTTTAATGATGGAATTTCATAGAGAGAATAGAATGCCACTTCACATTAAAGATGTCGGAGTTATCTATGACACCTCTGTCCATGACATAGATACTGCAATGTTCCTGTTTGATCGTGGTCCAAAAATGGTTTTTGCTAGGGCCGGAAAAAAATTTCACTCTTATGAGGACTTTGCCACTATAATGCTAGGATTTGATGAACAAAAAGTTGCAATAATCGCTTCAAATTGGATCACTCCACAGAAAGTTCGAACATTTTCGGCAGTTTGTACCGAAGGCATAATTAGCGGAGATTTCCTTACTCAAGACATAAAAATTGAGCAGGCAGAATCTACAATAATTCCAAGACGTCATAAATTTCAAGAACCATTAACGTTAGAGTTGTCAAGTTTTATTGAAGCTATACAAGGAAAAAGGAATAAGCCTTTAGTAACTGCTGAGGATGCAACTAATGTTACTAAGGTTGCAGAGGCTGCACTGTTGAGTAGTAACACTGGATCTCCAATCTATATGGATCTGAAATAGATTATGAGGAAATCCTTACTTGATATACTCGCTTGCCCAATTGACAAGCATTATCCATTAGAATTATACGAAATCAATACTGTTAGTGATCCTAGCGTCAACGAACCTATAATAAAAGAAGGCATATTGTTCTGTTCTGAGTGTTCAAGGTTTTATCCCATCATGGATGAAATACCCGTAATGTTGCCTGATGAATTACGTGAAAAGGAAAAAGACATTGAATTTCTAAAGACTTGGCATGACCAAATACCAGATAAAATTATTAATTATGGGAACCCATGGCATTTGTAAAGCAGGAAGTGAGTAAGATAGAATGAGTTTACAAGAGAACAATTCTTCTGCTGGAGTTATTAACTATATTTCAAAAGCAGCAAAAATTGGCAAAAATGTAAAGATATGGCATTTTAGTTACGTGGGAGATAATACAGAAATTGGGGACAATGTGTCAATCGGATCTCTAGTTCACATTGACTACAACGTCAAGATTGGCGACAATACTAGAATCGAAGGTTCTGTGTATATTCCTCCGCTGACTGTCATTGGAAAAAACGTATTCATAGGTCCATGTGCGGCATTTACCAATGATCCATATCCAATGAGTCCAAAAATGATTGGTGTTATTGTGGAAGATGGTGCAATTATTGGCGGGAGATCTGTCTTCAAACCAGGAGTTCATGTTGGTCGAAATAGCGTGATTGGAATGGGTTCTGTAGTAACTAAAGATGTGCCACCAGAAACGGTCGTAATGGGACATCCCGCTATTGTGCGGTATTCCAGGGAAGAATATGAAACTAAGAAAAAGAAGTGGAATGTATCGTAATTAACTAAAATTATCCTATCGGTCCTGTTTTCAAACTTGGATCGAAAGAACTTCAGGTTAAAGAGTATCCTAATATAGAAACATAACATAATTTACTATTCATTCTTATTCTAGTCAAGATTTGTCACAAGAATTCCAGCCATTCACAATTTTTTGCTCTAGTTTGATATCATTTTTATCAAATAAATTATGGAACAAGAAACAAATCCGCATATTTTGTTAAGACTGTAATTGTATTGATTTTAATATCTAATAAATTGCAATTGAAGAAGAACAGTTACCTGCACATCTTACTCTACGATGATGTAATAACACCACAGCGATTTAAAAAGTCAACCATAATCATAAACATGATGTCTATTCTCACACTGGTAATAAACAGAAATTCAAGTGAGTAATACAATGAGTAATACAAGAGCCATTCTTACACGCAAGCATACACTTACATACCATTTAATTTATCTCAGTTAGAATAGAAAGTCCAATAATATGAATTTCATCAAGAATTCTGTCCAGTGGGGCATTGATCCAGTACCCCGCCATAATAGGTTACTTAGAGGCAGGGAATTCTTTGTTCTTTGGTCCAGCCTAGGGGTAGGATTGTTAGTTTTTTCTGCTGGTTCATTTCTTTCCGATGCAAGCTTCGTCGATGCGTTTCTTGCAATTTTAATAGGATCTGTTGGAGGGTCTATTCTACTGGCTTTGGCTGGAAAGATTGGTAGCGATAACGCAATCCCCTCGCTGGTTAGTATGAGACCATCATTTGGTATTCGAGGTTCCTACCTCCCTGCAGCATTGAATGTCGTGCAGCTGCTAGGATGGACCATTTTTGAGATAACGATAATGTCCACTGCTGCTCATATACTAGTTGGCAAGATAATTCCTTTTTATGTTTGGACTATTATATTTGGTTCAATCATAACTCTTATGGGACTAATCGGTCCCCTAGCCGTTGTTCGACAATGGCTGGAAAAATTTGCTATCTGGGCAGTCTATGCATCATCAATCATAATTATTATTACATTGTTATTGTCAGACAAATTATCAATATTGTTATCAACTCATGGTAATGGGATGCCTTTCTTCACTGCCCTTGATATAGTGATAGCAATGCCTGTGTCTTGGATGCCACTTGCTGCTGATTACAACAGATTTGCAAAGAATAGTAACAGCGCCTTTAAGGCGACAATGATAGGTTTTGCAATGACTAATGTTCTTTTTTATTTAGGTGGTGTCCTTCTAGGCACATCTGATATTATTATTATAATTGGTGCAATCCAATCAATGTTGTTTGGCTTCCTTATGCTGGTACTTATAGTGGATGAAACAGATAATACATTCGCAGACGTATATTCGGCCGCAGTATCAAGTCAGAACATATTTCCAAAACTTGATCAAAGAGTTTTGATCATTGGATTTACAGCATTTGGTGTTATAATGGCCAACATCATTCCAATCGCAGAATACCAAACATTTCTCCTGCTGATAGGAGCGGTGTTTGTTCCATTATTCGGAGTAGTATTAACTGATTACTATATTCTAAAACGCTTTCACTACAGTCATGATGCTCTTTTTGATAAGAATACAAACAAGATAGGTTATCCTGCATTTGTAGCATGGTCGCTCGGTGTATTAGTATACTATCTTCTGTCATCTTTGTCACCAATATATATGCCAGATTTGCCACAAATAGGGGCCACAATTCCAAGCCTAATTGTCTCTTCAGCAGTCTATATGGCGATAATGTATTCTATCTCTCGGTTTAGAATAAAAAGAGTGGCATCACAATGAGCGTCAAATTAAAGTTAATGCAATTTTAACGAGTCGAATTGACAAGTTTAGGATCCTACTATTTACCGAGGATAACTAAAGGCAACACCGGCTTTTTCAAAATATGCAAACTCTAGAGTTTTGATGGTAACACGTTCTACTTTTACTCTATATGCAGATATGAAATAAGAAAAAAATTGCTTTTTGGTATCTGCAGTGTGTAGAATGTTAAGTAGTCAATAAGAGATATCGCAAGTAAAATGAAAGAAAGACATGCCCTCCCCCGCTCCCATATTGGTGCCCTAAGTCTTAAATGCATTGAAACTTAACATCATTTTATAATATGGGCGATAAGAAATCTGTGAATTCAACCAACCACAGTCAGGTAGAAATGGACAATACGTTCAAAAAAGGTAAAGCAGACGATACAGTCAGCCCTGATGACAAAGTTTCAGAAAATTTGTCCTCAGAGACAAGAATTAACGTTGATGAGGATGAAGAATCATCAAAGACAGAAGCCACCGAGTTGGCCGGTACGACAGAACTTTTGGACTTGGAAATTCAAGATATTGAAGGTATAGGTCCATCTACTACTAAGAAGCTGCGGGAGGCTGGAATTTTGTCAGTTATGGATTTGGCAGTGGCTGGTGTTGAAGACCTAGCTGTAGATATCAATTCCACAAAGGATAGCGCTGCATCATTCATAATGGCAGCGCAAAAGCTATTAAGAGAATCAAATATTTTAGAGAAAGAATTCATTACAGCCGAAGCAGCGCTTAGGAAAAGAAGATCGTTATTAAGATGTTCTACTGGTTCCGGAGTTTTAGATGAGCTTTTTCTAGGAGGAATAGAAACCCAAGCAGTTACGGAATTTTATGGAGAATTCGGATCAGGGAAATCACAGATCTGTCACACTTTATGTATAACTGCTGGACAACCAGTAGAATCAGGTGGACTTGACAGTGGTGTAATATATGTCGACACTGAAGGTACATTTAGACCTGAAAGATTAGAGCAGATAGCCCGAGAAAGAGGTGTAGACCCATTACATGCATTAAAAAATGTTGCAGTATGTAAAGTCTATAACAGTTCACATCTGGAGTTGATAGTCAAGAACCTAGGTAAATATGTTGATGATTATAAAGCAAAATTAGTTATTATTGACAGCATAATTTCATTGCATAGAGCCGAGTTCGCTGGAAGGGGAACACTTGCTGATAGACAACAAAGACTTAATTCTATCATGCACAAGCTTCTTAGAATAGCTGAAATTTACAATATAGCATTAGTGGTCACCAACCAGGTCCAATCTGCTCCAGATACATTCTTTGGTGATCCAACTAGACCCACCGGTGGCAATGTAATAGGACATGCATCGACATATAGAGTATATTTGAAGAAATCTGGTGAGAATAGAATTGCAAGGATGGTCGATTCGCCATATCATCCATACGGAGATGTTAGATTCACCGTTAATGAAAAGGGAGTAGATGATCTCGAAGAAGAGCTTAAGAAAGGTTCCAAGAGAGGAAAAGTAGGAGTATCTAAAGAAGATAATTAATACTTGATCTATTGGAATCTGTAGTACTGAAATATTGGATAACGAGGTAGTTAAATAGGGTAAATCCTTTCCTCCCAAGGATAGGCTGACAGATTACCCTTGTTTTTCATTCTAGATTCTCTGAATAGTCAGCGGGCCCGGTGGGCTTCGATCCCACGATCTGCGGTTCCGAAGACCGCCGCGATATCCTGGCTACGCTACGAGCCCATTCATCGAGGATATTCAAGAGAGGTTCTATATCAATTGACCTAATGGAATGAAAATGATCAAATGTCAGATCCTTAATTTAAGATCAATAATACAAGTGAGTAGAATGTTATTGCAACATGGTATGCTATTACATTTCTACCGGCATAATCATAATTTATGCATAACAATTTAACTCAGAGATTCTTGTTTAGATTACATTAATTGAAAGTATCCAATAGGACAAGTGAAGTCGAATACGCTATTCGTGATATCATCGTACATGCCAGAGAATATGAAAAATCTGGAAGACAAATAATTTATCTCAATATAGGAGACCCAGTAAAGTATGATTTCAAGACTCCGGATCATATTAAACAGGCTTTAATAGATTCAGTTTCACATGATTTCAATTACTATACGGATTCAGAGGGACTTTATGAACTTCGGGAAGCCATTGTTGAAAAAGAATCGCGGAAGGGGTTATCAATTACAGCTGAAGACGTGTTGGTAACCAACGGCGTTTCAGAAGGTTTGGATATGACAATGGCATCTATTGTGGAATCCAATACAGAGGTTCTCATGCCGGGACCATATTATCCACCGTATGCCTCGTATGTCAAATTCTACGGGGGCAGACCGGTCGAATTTAAGCTGACCCCTGACGGTAAGCCAGACTTGGAAGACCTTATATCAAAGATCACGCCGCGTACTAGAGCTTTATGCATAATCAGTCCAAACAATCCAACCGGTGAGGTTTTTGATCACAAAAGTCTTAAACAGCTAGTCGATATAGCAGCGGAACACTCGCTGTATATTATTTGTGACGAAATATATGACAGTTTAGTCTTTGATGGAGAGTTTACCGGAATAGGTAAAGTGGCAAAGGACTCGCCAGTGATTTTGCTTAATGGGTTCTCGAAAGTATATTTGATGACCGGCTGGCGCTGCGGATACATATGCATGAACAGTAACTGTTCCAAATTAGAGAACATTAGGAATAATATACCAAAATTAGCTAGAGTACGAATTTCAACTAATTTGCCTGTGCAAAGGGCTGCTATTGCAGCGCTTAGGGGTCCTCAGGATCATATCCCAATGATGGTAAGCAAATTACGCAGAAGAAGAGATCTGGTTGTCAAACGCCTGAACCAAATTAGTAGTATTTCCTGTAATGTGCCTAAAGGGGCGTTCTATGCATTCCCAAAGATCAATCTCTCTTCTCGCTGGAAAAATGATAAACATTTCGTCCTGGATCTTTTGAATGAGACTGGAGTTCTCACAGTCCATGGTTCAGGATTTGGATCCAATTTTGGTACCGATCATTTCAGGATAGTTTATCTTCCACAAGAGCAAATTCTTGACGAAGCAATGGACAAGTTAGAGCATTTTGTTAATGGACCGGCTAAATAGCAACAGCAGTAATGACAATAGATTGGGTATTTGATTGATTGATGTTATGATTCACGGGTCCCATTAAATCATTTCAGCGTCATAATATTTTACCTAGACTGACGAGGCAAGACCTACTTGAAACCATAGGTGAAATAATTAATACTAAAAAATCATTAGCAAAACAACTTGAGTACTTTTTAAGAGAATCTTCTATATTCATGTGCGTCAGGAGGGCCGTCATCTTCTTTTGTCTTAAAAAATCCCCAATACAGTAAGATCCCTCCACCTACTAGCATTGCTATCACGAACTTTTCGTTAGTTATTTCTCCATTAGTATAATTGTCAATGTAAAATCCAAAAGATAATTGAGTAGAGACAAAGTAAAGATTTCTTAAGGCTATAATAATTGCCATTACAATAAATAGAATTCCCATGGCAGACATCCAATTCTTGCCGCGCCTACTATTACCGCGGGACCAGCGATCCCTGGAAGAAAACCTCATAAGTATGGCGATCGGGTCATGAGACTAATTTTATTCCCGGGTGTTTAATTTTATTCCGCTTAGAGGCGTTCAATATCATTGGTGTCAGGGCTTCGGCCTGATAGCTTAGAGACAGAGGGCCCAAATAAATTGAACGAAGACCGCTAATTTCGGAAATCAAAGTATTAAGTACGGCTAATGTATTCTGATCGTCGCAGCAGACAAAAGTATCCGAGTCTAGACTTTCATTAATGTTTTTCAACTTGACTTCTGAAATGGTATGAAATGCAGAAACAATTATGTTATTGGGTAGGTTTTCAGCAACAACAGCTGCGGCAGATCGTTTGGTCTCCTCAAATGGAACGTAGACAAAGCCAGATTCAGTCCTATTCATTGGTACGATGGGGGAAACAACTATACAATTAGATCCAATCTTACCTGAAATTGAGCTACAAGTGTACTGGATGGAATCGTAAGGTATAGAAAGTATCAAGACATCCACAACGCTTGCCAAAGATACGTTATCTGACCCGGTGATGTTGCCCTTCATTCCAGTGCCGAATGCAGAAGACGCAGCATTCGTATATAGAGCAGCAGCGTTTTTGGCCTTATCGATATCTCTAGACCCAATAATGATTTCGTGATGAATTGCCCACCGAACTGCAAAACCTTCACCCATTCCACCTGTTCCTCCAATAATACCTACTTTCAATATATCATAACCCGTCCTTAGAGTAATTCCGGATCCTATTAAGGTTATAAGTATACTAGTAGAATATGAGATTTTAAAATAAAAAATAAATTAACTATCTTAATATGGAGATTACTCTAAATCATGCAAGAGCTATGCCACTTGCGATTTTTATGCGTCACGGGGAAGCTGATAATAACGTCAACAGAATCCTTGTAGGCAGACATATCGAATCGCACCTGACAGAAATTGGAAAACAGCAGGTTAGGGATACAGCGAATTATTTGAAGGAGATAGTAGTCGATAAAGTCTTCGTCAGTCCTGTAATACGGGCACGAGAAACTGCAGAAATCGTATGTGATGTAATTAATTTGGACTATGAAATTGATGAGAGATTATACGAAATTGAACTTGGAAAGCTCGTAGGAATGAATTATGAGGATATAATAGAGAAGCACGGGAATCTTTTCCTTAAATTCTATTCAGGAGATGAACAAATGCTTGACGATTATGGGGTGGAAAGCTTTACCTCCGTTAAGATGCGCATCAAACACCTTCTGGATGAGGCAATGGAAAGATACCCAGACAAGAATATCATTTTCGTAACACATCTAGATCCAATTAAGGCTGCAATCTCCCTCTTACTAGATCTCAAGCCAGAAGCACTGTATCAGTGGCATATTCGAAACGCAGCTTTAACAATATTAAAACATGAGAGCAAAATCTTCTCTCTTTCTGGAGTAAATGTTATGGGACTCGATAGATATCTTAAGGAGTGAATAATGATAATGATAATAGCAACTTTGGTAGTTATATTAGGTCGTGACCATAGAAAATTCTAGCCATCAAATATCTGTCGTATTGTTACGGTAGTGTCATTACTATTACCAACATTGTTAAGAATACGAACGTAATATTCCATTGCAGTACACCAAAAATATTATCTTGACTTATCTGTCCGGCCATACAAAAACCTTAAATTACATAAGACAAACTACTGAGCAGAGAAAGCGAGTTCGTATGGGATCGAAACCTAGAGGATGGATGCTCTTTTTATTGTTCTCGCCATTAGTGGCTATGTTGGTAATTGGTATTTTTAATTTTAATAACGCATCAGCACAAGGAGCACAGAATCCTGAACAGTATGTCATAAGAAGGGTTGATGTTTGGGGATTATTTTATCGTCTTATGGTCGCAGCATTCGTCGTAGGTTCGGTTGTTCAGGGCTCTATCGTATATGTATGTTGGCGCTTCAGAGAATCTAATCCGAAGAATCGAATCAGGGA
>JAKEIK010000128.1 GCA_022545895.1 Nitrososphaeraceae archaeon
GGGTTGTGGAATAATCTGATCTTTAGTCTGAGGATTAGTCCTCAGATTCTGAGTAAATATACTC
Source organism: Nitrososphaeraceae archaeon (assembly GCA_022545895.1). Classification (GTDB taxonomy): domain Archaea; phylum Thermoproteota; class Nitrososphaeria; order Nitrososphaerales; family Nitrososphaeraceae; genus TA-21. Next base: position 65 of record JAKEIK010000128.1, read on the forward strand.
AGATCAAGCGAATCAATAATTCTTTGTTTCAGTAGTAAAGGTAACTCTAAATCAATAAAGGTCTTAATTTTTTTCCTGATATCGCTCTTGATTCTGGTATTCGTATGGCTTTGAAACTTTAACATTGCCTAATAGCCAGTTAATTTCAGTTCTTGTCAGTAATGCAGGCTGAATATGGATTCTTTTCATTTTCTTTCCTCTTTAAGTAAATCTTGATTCATCGTTTAGTCACCAATCCAAGGCAACTAGGCCAACTGTCAGACTTGCTGTAACTGCTACCAGTGAAATCATTGCCCACTTTTGAAAGTCATAGCATATAGACATTTCTTTTAATTACCTGCTCTCTTGCGTAATTCCAACATTTTTCGATAAATAAGTGGTTGCACCTCGTCCAGATATTTCTCAAAATCCACTACAATATCATGATCATCCATTTCATCTTGATACTGTATAACAGTATAGATGTTATTCTTCTTGCACATGGCGTCAACGATAGCAAGAGGAAGCCCAACCAGTCTAAGTGCAATTACCATTTTTGCCAAAATTTTCTTTTCATCAAAATTTTCTAATTTCTTCATTGCACTGTATGGAATAACCAAATTAGGATTTCCAAGTTCTATTCTGTCGTCATAAAAGGACATTCGTGTATCTGTAGGACGTGGATAGGCTTTGTGTCCTCCCAAATATTTAACATCACAATATTCTAGGTAACCTTGTGGAGCCATTTTAGATGGAACTCCATTGTGGGGTGGATGTTTCTCTCCCCTTCTTGTTCTCTCACATCTACCATCGTCACAATAGGACTCGACATTGACAGGGTTTTCTATTTGGTTATACATATAGGGATTTTCTGTTTTAATTGGAACTCCATTGTGGGCTGGATGTTTCTCTCCCCTTCTTGTCCACTCACATCTACCATCGTTACAATATGATTCGCCCATGATGGAGTCCCTATTTGCTCGAACCTATTTAGTTTATCTGAAATAGAATAGTTCGTAGAAAAAGAATTAAGAAAACCCAGGATATGTTTTATAGTTGCATTGTTGAAGAGGAAAATTTTCTGACTGTGTTAAGATTTAACCCTTAGGTCTAGACTTTTGGTAAACCTCTGTAAGTACCTCGTGTAAAATCTCTCTTGCGTTCTCAACATCCATATCATCAACTAATCCATGTAAAGCCTCCTTCACATTTTCTTTCTTAAAATTACTACCTTTCTCTAATGAGCGAGTATGTTTATCGACGGACTTGTAGTCTTTCATCAGTTGCTTTTCCATCTCGCTCACTCCAATCGTCTTAAGAAGGCTCATTTGACTCATTGCACTCCTATAAAACTCCATTCGCAGTTCTTTATCTTGTGCTACAAGTCTTGCAGAAAGTAAGATACCGGTAAATAACATATATGAGCCCATAGGCATAAATGAGACGGTTACAACCCCAAATGGTGGATATGTAGCAAACAGTAAGGTGTCAATTTCTATAGAACCATATAGGATTGCTATACCGATTGCTGAAATCAACAAGTACTTCTGCATCTCGTGCTTTGAAACTAAAGTGGAAGCAGCCAAGAAAACAAGACTGAAAAATAAAGCACCAATTTGTTTTGTGGCACTAAAAATAGTAACGTTAAGTACTCCATATAAAAAAGGAGATGAAATCGCAAGAGATTGAAATATATCAACCACATTTTTCTGAAATGGGAATATGAAATAAATCAATGGTATTGATATTATCATCCAATATCTAATTTTTCCTATCCTCCTACTGTACGTGCTCATTAGTACTGCTGAAGCAATCCAAACTGATACGAAAGACAGTATTGAAATAATATCAAGTGTAGGGCCGAAGGAAATAGCCAATTCGGAGCGGGGGAGGCCTATGAAGGAATTGTGTATAGATAATGGTCTTATGGTTGACGGTTGATGGGAAAGCACATTTGTAGCATAGATAAGCGAAGTCATGATGGCAATTGCTGTTAATGAGAATGAAATTGTGTACAATGATAGAACCCTATCTCTCTTGGTCATAATCCAATTAACCAAAGTTAGTACCAGCATAATTAGAAAAAAAACTGAAGTGATATGACTAATAAAAACTAGGGCCAGCAATGAGAGAGTGCTGTAACTTTTGAAAGCAATCGTTGGTTGAATTATCATTACCATAATACTTATCAGAAGGATTTGCGTCACGGCAATGACAAGATAAGTCGTCTTTGCTGACAGTCCACGCTTTAACCCAGATTCTGAATTTTTGCTGTTTGCAAAGCCAAGCAGTACAATAACTGTACCTACAAAAAGAACAACAAGTGTGCTAAAGATACTAACGTACACAGGAGTTGGGTATTCTTTGTTACTAAAAGAAATATATTTCACAATGGTTGAATCAATAACCATTAGTGATATTGCAACTATAATTACCATAAATGCTCTTCTTTTCGTAATTTTCAAGTTAAATTGAAACAATTTAATTAAGCAACTCGCCTTTGAGATGATGTTGTTTTATCGCATTCACTAGTTAATATCAGTACCTGTTTATTCATTGTCATAAAAAATGTGGTAAAATACATATCCCTTGCTTATCGTATAATAAGTTATTGAATAATAAGTAAATATCACATTTGGATATAGTCAAACCTAATTTCGGTAATGTTCTTAAGGGAGATGTTTTTAAAGGCCTATGTTTGGGAAATTGATTGACCATCGACAGAGTTCAATTAAACTGATCGTGTGTATTCAGCTATCGATAGGATCAATTTGTTCTATTTGGTTATCGTATCCGGCTGCATATGGGGCTGAATTTTATGGACAGGGTGAATCACCAAATGGTATATCTAACAGTGATTGGGTAGCAAAGTTTTGGAATTGGGATTATTCTATTGGAATGGATCCACAAACTAACACCTTCACTGGCCTAAAGGAGAATGGATGCCTCATTCACAGAGAGAATTCTACTGTGATGCTGGTAGATACCTCTGCTGGAGGAGTCTGGAATCAGAACTGTACAATTTCACGTAATGAATCAATTCTAATTCCAATTTGGACGGGTGAATGTAACGCAGGAGAAAAAGATTGCTTAGATCAGCCATTTCAAGAATTAACGAAAGCAGCAAGAGGCTTTGATTTAGGTAAGATAAAAGGACTGGTCAAGGTTGACGATATTCCTGTTGCCACGTTAGATGCCCTCGATTACAAGACAAATGTTATGAATAATATAACTGAAGTAAATACTGAGCAGTTTAACGCTACTGTACCAAATTACAGTCATGTGGTAAATGAAAAATACGGGACATTCCCTTCAGCAGCACATGGATGGTTTGCTTTTCTAAAACCTCTCCAACCCGGAAGTCATACGGTCTATTACCAAAACAGTGTAGAACCTACCACTCTTAGTGGTGCAGGAAATACTAACACAGCACAATTTACATATCATTTTAAGGTTGAGTAGCGATTTATTCGATTGGGAATCATGTTGGAGTAACCCGTAGAACAATTGAATACTTTTTAGAAAAGAACAAACAAGTTATGATGATTTGTTAGATGCCTTAATTTATAACCATTTAGCCCGAACAGATTTGTGATTGCTTTAAGAAGTAATACTTATCAGGTGATAAGTGATCTACTCATATGTAAAATTAATACACTCACTAGCACCTGTAGATAATAATTGAATAAGGGAAAAATATTGAAGTGGATAGTTTACGGGGCTCTATCCGCTTTCGCAATAGGGGCTGTAACGTATGTATTTATTCTGTAGTTATACATTTGCTTAGTTAGTTTCCTGCTTTTCATTTAATGATATAACCGTTTAGTGACAGTCTTAAAGCGTCTAAACTATCTGAATAACTATTTTGTTCTTAGTCTATATTGTGTTCTCTAGCATATGCAGTTCTTAATGACCTTATCAGTTTTTCATATTTTTAAGTAATTGCTAGATAATACTTGTATACCATTACGTCTAAAATGGGATAACATTATGCTCATGGCCGTGTTTTCTTAACCATGAAGCTAGATCTAGGATGTCCAATGGTGCCATTGTCTTTCCTGAGTCAAGTAAATATACACAAGGTGGCTATAGGAATGTAACTTTCATGGATAATTATTTCAAGGGTGGTCGTATTTGTAAATATTGTGGCATAAATATGGATATTGCAGATTTAGATATCCTAGAATTTATTCATGGAACTTGCTGGCAGCAATATAGAAAAAATGGCGAGATATATCCTACGCCGGCAAATGAATGAGTGGGCTAGGTAAATACACAGTTTCCCATCTTGCCAGAATTCTTTGTTTTCCTTTCTTTCTTAATCCTAGCTTTTTCTTGCATGTCTCACGATAAACTAGAACCGGTCTGGCCCACCTCTCATGGTTGACACCTCATCAGTGCCACATTAGTGGTCGGGGACTTTCTAATAGTAAAAGTACCATGTTCTATGCTTCTCAGAAGTAATAGGTAATAGGTGTTCCCTTATTTCCAATGCGCTGCGTTATCCAAGAAAATCCGACCATATTGCTTACCGATATCTGATTCTATCTCATGCGACACTCCGCCATTGTTCAGCAATTCACTTCATAAAAATACTATTCTAATATTAAAAATACCAATTACTTGTTATTAGTAATGAATACATCTTACTAAACTTAATCTGTTCTTTTCAGCTAGCATGACTTATGAATCTAAAAATAAATAGTTGGGTAACAATAATCAGTACAGCAGCTTTTTCAATTGAAGCAGTATTGGTCGAGCTGCTTTACGTAGTTGCCTCTATTCCTGCTTTAGCGATTGCTGCAGGTAGCATGCCCATTGCGGGTGCTATGGTTCTTATCGTTAATGGTTTTATATTTAGAAACAAATTTACAATATTCAAGGGAAATGGTTGGAAAATGCTTATTATTGGTGGAGCATTATTCACAGTAGCAGATTTTCTGTGGTACGACAGTATAGATAAGATAGGCTCTGGCAAGATCATGCTGCTTACCATACCAGCAGAGGATGTTTTCATTGTTTTATTGGCAGTTGTATTTCTGGCTGAGCGAATGCTAAAGCTTCAGCTAGTGGGTATAGGTGTCGCAATTGTTGGGTTTACAATATCAGCAGCTAGCAATGTATCTGGAAATGGTGTACAGTTTCAAATAGGAGACCTGGAGGCCATATTGTCTGCCATGTGCAATGCCCTTGCAATCACATTATTCGCAAAGCTGATTGTCAGATATAACCCCACTGAAGTAAGTGGGTGGATTATGCTCATCTCAGGTCTAGTCATTAATGCAATCCAATACACATTCTATCCACCACATCTATCTGTTATGGACTGGCTTTACCTGATAGGATTCTCATTCATAGCTCTGGCAGCATTTACCCTCTACAATGTGAGTATGAAACGCATAGGCTCATCAATGACTTCAATAATAACATCATCCTCTCTAGTTCTTACCGTTGTAATCCAATTAGCCATGGTTCCTTTCGGAATAGCGTTTACATTGCCCAGTAACCTAGTTTTGGCATTGTTGGGTGGTGGTATTAGTATTGCTGGCATATGCATTAGTTCTAAGGCCGAACAGAAGAGAGAGAAAACGGAAGAAAAGATTATAGAAAAGAAAATGGTGGTGATTACAAATTAAATGGAATTTGTCTTTGACGAATATAACATGAGGAACTTGCCACCAAGGCAGAGGCTCGACAAAGTTATACAAGTATTAAAAAACGGAAATGAAAGAGATGAATCTATACGATGGGATTGTATTTGGCTTGCAGGAGAAATAACTGAAGCAGTTGGCAAAGATGACCCTATTTACACTGAAATAGCAGAGTTGATGGTTTGGGTTTTGAATAATGACGACAATGGAATCGTGAGACATGAAGCTGCATTTCAAATTGGCTTACATAACATAAGAGAAAAGATTCCTGACCTCGTTAACTCCATATTAAACGATAAGAGCGACCTTGTAAAACACGAAGCTATAGAAGCTTTGGGTTTGTTGCGAGACCATGGAAGTAAAGAAACGCTGACAAAGATGCTGGATGATAAAGGTGAGGCAGTTAGTGAAACTGCAGCTTTTGTACTAAAAAGGCTTGAACGGCTGAAAGATAGAGGAGAATATAAAGGAGAAGCAATATTGTAATGAAGGAATTGGATGTCCTGACGGGCAATGAACCTCATGAGTTTATTAAAAGAAACTATGTAAACTACTAAACAGAGCAAGAAAAAAAGGAATAATAATCAATCTTTTGCATAAAATGCTTAATAATCACAAGCTGGTAACGATACTTATTCTAATATCGTTTAAGCTTTATTAAATAATATTTATAATAAGCTCTATCAGATTATTTTATAGTGTCTGTAAAGAGAA
>JAKEIK010000129.1 GCA_022545895.1 Nitrososphaeraceae archaeon
CTTCGAGTATACCGATGGGAAAGCTGTACTTGATGACCTAACAAAGCATGGATTCAGCAAAAATAATTCTGATATTGTAGTTGGTAATCATGACTCTGCTAAAGATGTAAATTCATGGCTTGGAACTAATACCACTTTTGGAAAGCATGTTTTTGCTCAAGGTAAGGTCGCGGTCTTTAACATAGATGCAAACATCCAATTTGATTGCTCCAGTCCTCAATTTCTAACGGTCAAAAGGAACATCGAGCAATCACAAGTACAGTACAAAATAGCTTTAGTTCATCAACCGTTTGTTACTGTGAAAAGCACGCATCCAGACAATGGACAATTCGATTGTTACAACCCGATGTTCAAAGCCAATAATATAATCGCAGTTCTTCAAGCTCATAACCACAATTACCAAAAAGAAATGGTCTCTGATATTTTCTATGGAGTTTTTGGCACAGGAACCCATGATGTAGGTTCAAAAATGTACCCATGTGATTCAAAGACTGACCAAAATGGAGTACCCGCATTATGTATAACAGGTGAGAATGGTGTAACCATACTAGACTTGAAGATTGACAATGCCAGTTCAAAACACATTGATGGATGGTTTGTTAATGACGCTGAAAAAGTAATTGACAGGTTCTCCCTAGGCAATTAGGGAATTCTTCCTCATGGTTCAGCCTTCTCAATCAAGATTCACTTGGGATATCCATAGCTAACCAGCTTGGTATCGTTGTCTATTACTTACCATCTCAAGGAGCGTGTAAATTGTCATCAGTCACTCCTGTTTCAAGGTCACTTGTCTCTCATGTTTATTTACACTGTAAATGAGTAATCTATTAATCGCTTACACACTCGTACCACAACGTATTTGATAAAAGAAGGCATCAGCAACTATAACAGTGTCCTTATCAATGGAAATTATTAAATTGTTTAATTACTTTGTTAGCTACTACGTCTGTTTCTTCTTATGGGTGGCTGCTTGGTTGTGGATGATGTCAAAGGTACTTCCGAAAAATTGTTATTGTTTATTCAAGGTAATCCCGGTTGCCATTTGCGCCGAATCAGAACGACAATGGGTGTTTCAATGGGAACAGTTCAGTATCAATTAGACAAATTAGAAAAAATGGGAAAGGTGACGTCTAGCAGGCGTGGTTTGTATAAATATTATTTTCCTGCTGGCCTTTTCAAAGAGAATGAAAAAGAAATACTAGAGGTTTTGACCCACGAAACTGCAAGGAAAATGCTTTTATTTATAATAGAGCAGAAAAACCCAACGCAAACAGATATTGCTAACAATTTAAAAATTTCTGCGAGGTCTGCCAGCTGGCATGTTGGACGCTTGATTGATCTTAAGATAATTAGAGAGATCAAGGATGTACGATACAAAAGATATCAGATATATGAGAGTGATCCTAAATATATCATAACACTTCTTAGGAACTACTATCCCAGTATATGGGATAAGTGGAGTATAAGAGTTGTAGAAATGTTTCTATCATTATCTAGCGATAGGGAGAAGGCGGAATAGGTGGTAATGATGAACTTATGTTGACATTTCTAATGAGTTTGTCGTCAATTATTCTTGAGTTTGATTCATTTGATGGAATAGAAAATATAATAGCAGTAGCAATTGGAGTATTTTCGCTCTTATTACTTGCTCTTTCAATCACTGCATTTAGAAAAACTCGTCTTAGAATAACAATATATGCCATGATTATTTTCGCTCTGTTTGCCATCCAACAATTACTTGATTATTCAAGCAATATCTATAGCTCACTGGATACTCCCATTACTGATGTAGTTATATCTGCGCTGACCTTAGCTATTTTGGTCCTATTCTTCTTGGCAATTGTAAAAACCAAATTCAGCTAAATGGAATATCTCAGGTCATGACAGACCTTGAGGACAAGAAAATCACAATTTCTTATTCTGACAAGTTTGGATAGGTCTATAATTTGAAAGATATGCATTGTTTATCTAAGTGCAGTTCGTTTTTTGATATGTTGCTAATGCAAAGAAAGGTACTTGAATCAGGTTTTAATGCATACAACTTGTGCCATTATCAATACCAGTAAAGTGTTAGAACCAAAATGCGGTAGTTATTAGAGCACCTGGTTGGATGTATATGATGATGACAACGCAATTTACGTTTTACAAACTGAGCTGCCTATAGCACTAGTTTTATAATTTATGTATCATATAAGGTCTCATGATTAATAAAAAAATCACTTTAGGAGTTGTCACTATGATAACTCTTACAACGGCAATGACTGCAATTGTATTACATCAAGTAGAGGCAGTAATTGCTCCCGAGCAGAACAATCGCGGAGCCGCAGCACCAGTTGCTACATTTGAAAACGATGTTTATGTTGCATGGTGGACGAATAAAACAGGAAACGACGAAGTAATGTATAGAGTATCGTCAGATGCAGGTAAAACCTTCACTGACAAGATTAATCTAAGTAATACTCCTAATTCTGATTCAACTGACGTAGAAATATCGGCAGATGAAGGAAAGGTCGTAGTTACTTGGTGGGAACGTAGTCAGACCACAAATGAACCTGTAATTAGAATAAGCAGTGATGGTGGCAAGACATTTGGACCAATATTAAAACTGGCGAACGAAGGAAAAATAGGATGATAATATAATAATATACATTAAACCATTCATTTTTTTAATGAAATGTAAGATTAAATTGATTACTTACTATCCCTATCCCTGAACTTAAGTTCTCTGATCTGCAGGTTCCTTTCCGACAAATGGCAAAGCGCTTTGAATCCAAATTGAAGTTGAAACTTCGAGAAGAAGAAATCTATAAGGGATGAGATATGGCGACTTCCAGAACAAAGGAAATCAATATTTAGACAACTGTACCACAAACAAGAAAGGATACTAAGTGCTTTAAGAGTAAACTTAACATGCGGGACTAAGGGAAAAGAAGAGGGTAATAAGTGATTGTACAAAGGTGATATAGACGGGCAGGCTGTTACGAATAATAGAGAACTTGTTTACCATTATATCGAGACTTACCCCGGCTCACACCTTAGAAAAATCAGTAAGGAGCTCTCACTCGGGGTAGGCGATATTCAACATCACCTCAATTTCTTAGAAAGGTCTGGTTCTATAAGATCCCGTAGGATGAACATATACAAAGTATACTATGTAGTATCGTTTCTTGAAGAACGGCAGGAATCTATTCTTGCTATTCTTCGACAGGAGACCCCCAGAACCATACTGCTTTATCTTATAGAAAATCCGGGCGCCTCGCAAGGCGAAATAGCCAAGCACTTGGGTTTTGCCCCACCGACTATTAACTGGCATATGGCTCGCCTCATTGAAATAGGACTTGTGTATAACCGCAAGGATGGCAGATTTGTAAAATATAATATCAAAGGAGACCTAAAGGAAATTACTGCACTCTTAAGGTCATTTTATCCAACAATATGGGATAAACTTTCTATCCGGCTAGTTGATTTATTCTTGGATATATCGGCGTCAACATTACCTGATGACAAGGGGAATGATTATGTTTTGTAGGCCAGATAGCAACTTGATTCTATTGTTTATCATTGCCTTGTTTTCTGTCATTCTTGCTATTTTCATCAATACAAATCTGCAATATGCTTATGCCTTGGATGATGATCCTGATGCGCTGGACAAAGGAGATGTTGCAGAAATATTCGATTTTGGAAGTGGAATTTTTGCTGCCATTCTTTTTGTATTGTCATTAATAGCATATCGAAAAGTAAAACTTAAGAAAATCTTATTTGTGGCGATTGCCTTCGGATTATTTGCAGTTCACACTATACTTTCACGACTAGATCTCTTTATGCCTGACATAGAATCATCGCTTTTGGAACTGATGTTGGCAATTACGAGTTTCATTGCTTTGTCCCTGTTCTTCTTAGCAATAGTTAGAAAGGACAAGGTAGTCAGGAAATCGGCATCCATGTAGAATTATTCCAAGGGATGGTTCATTTCCTTTGATCTGTTATTGCAGACATACAAACTCTTAATGAGGATCTATTGTTACATGAAAAGATTAAGAAAA
>JAKEIK010000130.1 GCA_022545895.1 Nitrososphaeraceae archaeon
ACTTTTAGTAAATGATATTCTTGACGTGTATAAATTAGATATAGGAAAAATGAATATTACCAAAAGCCATATAGATGTTGGCGAACTTGTGAATGAAACTATCTCGGATTTAAATTCCTTTATCGTCGAAAAAAATATAAAAGTATTTACTGACATAAAAGATAACCAAAGTGTAAATTGTGACCAAAAAAGGATTGAGCAGGTCCTTTCAAATTTGATAAAGAACTCGATAGATTTTGTCCCTCGAGAAAAAGGAATAATAACAATAAAAGTTGAAAACTACGATGGTACCAAAGACAATCGTCAGATGAACGAGAGTATTATCTATCCTGTCAAAAAAATGACTCTATTTAGCGTTGAAGATAATGGTCCCGGGATACCGGCTGACAAGTCGGAGAATATTTTCAAAAAATTCTATCAAATTGATACAAGTCTCACGCGAAAGCACGGGGGAACAGGATTGGGCCTAACGATATGTAAGGGTATAGTCGAAGGTCATGGGGGTACAATCTGGATTGATAAAACCTCAAATGAAGGCACCGTGGTCAAATTTGTCTTACCTGTCGATGGCACCTAGGAATAGTAACATAAGGCGCTGCCAGATATATCGTGCTTATTGTCATAGTTGATGTAGGAGGAATCATTTCTGCCATCTTTATGAATGGATTCTCATTATTGCTTATCAAGAACCTAGCGATCCTTCAAACGTCACATTTGCAAATAATATTGGATCGATGAAAAATGCTATTGTCGTTTTAAGGATACTATGGCGGGAATTAATAACAAATTCAGAGATTATAAGCGCCTTAAAGATTGTTTTCCCCCAAAACATAAAATATCAAATATGCAAATACCCGTTACTTTATCATTTGGCATCATTTGTTTGTGTCTTGTTTTTTCAATGATCGCTTGTGCAAATGTTTCTCCTGTCAACAAATCATTTGGAAAGTTAAATGAAAAACAACGCAAGGACATCACAGCTATTCTTAATGGCATAACGAATTTAGAAGTTTTGATAGGCGATATCCTTAACGTTCACAAAGTGGACATAGGAAAACTTAAACTAAAGAAGATTAATGTTAATGTCGAGAAATTGGTAAATCAAATTGTCATTGAATTCAGACCTCTTTCTGACGAAAACAAAGTTGAATTTAACTCATATATGCAGACGTCAGGTACCGTCGAGTGCGATCCTGAAAGAATAAACCAGGTTTTTTCTGCCTTTCTAAAGAAATCATTGTACTTTGTTCCAAAGGAAGGTGGGAGAATAACCCTATGGGCTGAAGAGGATGACGCTGAAAGAGGACACAAAGTAACTTTTACCGTTGAAGATAACGGCATTGGAATTCCTGCTGATAAAATCGATAATCTAATCAAGAAATTTTACCATATTGACACAACTCTGACAGGGAAACATGGTGGAACTGGCCTGGGATTGGCAATTGCAAAAGGGATCATTGAGTCTCATGGCGGAACAATATGGTTAAGTAAAGGTTATACCAAAGGGGCTTCTTTTCAGTTTACTTTATCGAGAAACGGTGAAACTGTATGAAACTGCTTGTGATAGATGACAATAAGGATTTGACCGAAGCCATCTATGATAGTCTGGACAGTTCAGAAATCGAATGTAAAATGATCAATGATGGAAAGGCTGGATTGGATGAGATATTAAATGGAAAAGGTAAATACAATCTAATTTTGCTTGATATTGCGATGCCAAATTTCAGTGGGATGGATATTCTCCGGAAATTAAAGAACGAGGATCTACTAAGGTCCGAAAACATCGTAATATTTACGGCATCCTCTATCACAGATAGAGATATCGACGACTTTGTTGCCTCAGGTGCAAAAGGCGTCCTGAAAAAACCAGTATCTTTGGATGATCTAACCGAGCTGATAGAGAAATACCGTAATGAATAATGATTAGCTTAAAACTAACTCGATTCCAAGGACATGGGTTCAATTTTATTTTCATCTATTGCATAGTATCACTTGTTACAAGAGTCTAACGAGACAATTTTTTTAAAACACGGTTACCATTTGATTTCCTTTTTGAACATTGACATAAAATATGCATAGAATCTCACGCATGAATAAAGTGGCCTATACATCAAGATCATGATGGGCGCGAGATAAATGTACTTCAGGTCACTCTTATTGGGCGAGAAAAGCGCCGCCGTAATTATTACGATTATCTCATTTACAAAATATATCATCATAATGAAAATCATGGGATAAATAATTGTATTTTGAAATACTAGTATCATATAGAGCAGCGATATCATTCTGATCATCAAAAGTACTATGTCCATAAACATCATATCTATGATCCCCAAAATGAACAATAGTGGATAGTTGGTGCGTCCTGTAACAGCGTCTTTGTGTTTTAATAGCGTTGTAAATTGTCCATGAGACCACCTTACTCGTTGAGCAATCCATTCTCTCCAATTATTTGGGCAGTAAGTTTGTGAAATAGCCCCCGGAATAAATTCAACTCGTCCTTTTGTCTTGAAGATTTTGACTCCCAGATCGAAATCCTCAGTTATGGTATCTTTATCAAAAAATCCGACTTTACGTATTATGCCCTTCCGAAATGCACCAAATGCACCTGGTATAATAACTAAAATTTTCATCATTAATCTAATTCTTCTTCCGAGTTCAAATGCAATCAAGTACTCGTAAGATTGACATTTGGTTAGAAGGTTTTCAACTTCATTGTCTCCGCTGAGGATTCTGACATTTCCAGCAATGGCAACAATGTCCTGTACTGTCATATACTTTGCTACTTCAGAAAGCGCATTCCGCTCCATGAGAGTATCGCCATCCATTACAAGAATTATATCACCGGAAGCGAAAACGGCACCAAAATTAGAGGCGCCTGATTTGGAACCTTTTGATCCCTCTGTTCGTTTGACCAATTTTATCTTTCCACTTTTATAGTATGGGTAGGCTTGTTGAAAAGTATCGTCTGTAGAATGATCATCAATTACAATAATCTCCTTATTGGGATAAGTACTCTCCAGCAAAGACTCTATGGTCTTTCTAATAGCAACGCCCTCGTTATGAGCAGGGACCAAAACGGAAATCTTAATTTGTGCACTTTCAATACTTTGAAATGGCAAGGGATGTATTTTTCTGAATAGGTGGTGTACGGATAATACGACAGGTTTTCCAACGTTCCTTAAGAGATCCACAAGAACAAATGAAATAATTCCGATAAATTGCCAGAATGTGAGATTTTGTATCCATGTCAAGTAATCTTGGACGAAAGGAAATATGCTTAAGCTTTGAATGAGTAGGGGTACAAATGAAGTCGGCATTTCATTCTTTGAAATTTTCCTTAAACCTGGAAAGCATTTCGTTTTCGTTTTCAATTATAATGGGGATTATGCCAAATTTATCGATCAAATTACGTGCGATCTCTGTCGGATCTGTAAATAAAATTGCATATTTGATAACCTTCTGTTGGGTGTGTTTGCCTGCATTGTCCAAATCTATTAGTCTTGCTAGTGCATTCTCTATTTCAGATCCTATTAAAGAAGCCAAAATTAAATTTGTTCTATTCTCCGCAACTAAGTCAAATGGTCCAAAGGATTGTGATTCGAATGATATTATTTCATCTAAGCCTATTTCATACCCTTTTTGCCTGAGGTATTCTTCGATTGGCGATAGTGAAACTATGTTCTGTTTTATCTGATCCAACTTTTCTCCGTTTATCTCATAATTATACATTTGATTCCATCTGCCATCTGATAGACTAAAGCCTGAATTACCACATTGACTGCAATCATACGAGATTTCTGGAATTGTAAAAATATTCTGACATTCCTTACATTTGAGTGCCGAAATCACTCGGAAGTAATCTACTCCAATAAGTTTTAGTTCTTTTCTACATTTGGGACAAACTAACTTGTTATCTTGCCGAAAGTTATTTTCCAAGTCTGAGTGTCCACATTTATTGTGTTCTAGTACATCACCTCGTGTAAAATTACTTGCCTTGCAATTTTGACATAAATAATTGATCATGATGTTAATTGATTTGCAAGCTGGACAAGCTAACTTTAACTGCGTTGGCTGTTTGATTATGTATCCTGCGTTTATTAGGGACTTTAGTGTTTTTTCATGATCCTTTAATGAATTAATGGAATTTGAATCAAATTCAACTCTGGAATGAATTTGTTGTCTTAGCTGGACACCACCCATAAGTACCTTTAATATTTTTCTTACCGAGGATGTCATCAAGAGTTTTTGATCATCAGATATCCGGGTCTTTCGAGTCCACTCGTTAGTTACTTTATGTAGCGAACGCGAGACCCATTTGATACCTGAATCATTCTTTACAATGTAATCACGAGCTCCTGCCTTTCCAACGATCTGGACCAATTTCGGATCCTCTGAGCCTGATATTGCGACGATAGGGAGACTCCGTGAAAAATTACTAATAAAATCAAGAACTTTTTTGTCACTTAGTTCAATGTTACACAATACTGCATCAAAACGCTTCACCTTTAGCGTTGTGGACGCGTCATCGACATTAGAACAGACTTCTAAATTTATTGAATTTCCTATATTTTTTGAGATCTGCATCTGAGCAAATTCATCGTCTTCAATAAGCAAAACATGCAATTTTTTTAAAATAAGGTAGTCCTTGTCGTCACTCTTCGCATCTCGAAGAATGGACTTTAAATTTTCGATTAACGATGGCTCAAGGACCAAATTGTCTTTTTGAAGACCAAAACTCAGTTGTAACATTGCTGTTCTGATTGCTTCCGCAGTACGCTTACCAGGAATAACCTTCCCAGATGTTGTAGCCTCGCAAATGTTTTTGACATGCTCTGCGACGGCAACTACTTCTGGATGATCTTCCATTTTCGATGCCGATATGATTCTTAGTATTGTCGCCATTAAATTGTCACGTGCGACTCTTTCCTCATATTGATCTAGCAATGAAATTGTTTTTTCGAAAAGAGCTGATACAGCTGTCTTGTATTCTGGGGAGTAAACACTCAATTCTCCAGTTGAAGGAATAGCAGAATCAGGTACCCTGATAGTAGTCATACTTCCTATGTTGTCTCCAATTTTGGATGGTTAATCTTTCTTATAGGCTTTCCCTACATATTATAGCGGATATAGGATATTTTTCCTAATGATTTATCGGTATATCGCACTGAGATTAGCGTTTAGTGGAGTGGTTTCAAAATTATCTATCCGAGTATCCCTACCCTTCTTTATATCAGGCTACATCTATCAACCGTATACTTAGGAAGCATTAAAAAAAGGATATAAAATCTTCTTTAACGCAGGGAAAATTCCTGGTACTATAAGTGATATGATTGCCTTCCATTCGGACTTTGTATCGAAGAGGCCAGATGGTGTTAGAGCGATCCTGTTTTCATTTTCTGAAGTCCAAAAATACTACGAAGACCACAAAAAAGAATCGCTAAATATTATGTCTAACCTAACCGGTGTGAGCGTAGAAGAAATAGCCCAAGGTCTGAACCAATCGCGAGTACTTGATCTTTACGACAATTATTATTATCCTATGGAGAATTCTAACCAAAGTAATTCTTTGAATAATTCGGGCAAATACATAGGCAATTTTTTTCTTGATAGGAGTCAGATCAGAGATTATCCCGATCTCAATAAGATAATCGATCCTAAATTTGTGACAGAGCTCTTTAATACCAATCCGGAATAATCATAGTTAGTATCCAATGTCGGACAACTGAATAGAGGAACGGGCTCAAATAGTGAAGATCAAGCAAAAAATACTACTTGTGGTTTTACCCGTTGTTGTAGTTTCAATACTGGCCATTTCGTCTATTGCTCTGAATAACTTTTTTGTATCCACCAAAAATGAAATTATAGACAAGCTAAAACTAACAGGAGAAAACACTGTAGATAAGATTTCAAGAGTGATGTTCGAGAGAGTAGCAGATATAAAGTTCCTCTCTGGCAGCAACTTACTCTCAGATCCTGATATAAATCTAATTCAAAAAGTCAATTTTTTGAGGTCAGCAGAAAGGGCTTATAAAAGCTACGCATCCATGTCTTTATATGACAAAGACGGTATCAAAATTGGGGATACAAGGAGTCTTTATGTCGGATTAAACGAATCTCAAAAGCCATTTTTCACTCACGCTATTAGAGGAGAGATCTATTATGATAAGACCCCCGTCCTGTCTGAGTCATTGTCCCAGTATGTAATTCATTTCTCAGCACCGCTATATACTTAAGGTAACATATCTGGCGTAATTGCAACACGTTTTCCAGTATCAAAACTAAACGATATATTTAGAACTTTTCCTGTTTCTGGTTCAGAGACTTTTAATCCCATCAGGTTAAATCTGATTTCTAATAACGGACTAGTGATTTATTCTGACCATGATAGAAAGTCGATCCTCCATGATAATTTAAGAGA
>JAKEIK010000131.1 GCA_022545895.1 Nitrososphaeraceae archaeon
AAATGTTACCACTTGAGGGTTTCACATAATTCCATTTATCATTAGGTAACTTGACATTGATGAACC
Organism: Nitrososphaeraceae archaeon; assembly: GCA_022545895.1. Taxonomy (GTDB): domain Archaea; phylum Thermoproteota; class Nitrososphaeria; order Nitrososphaerales; family Nitrososphaeraceae; genus TA-21. Next base: position 67 of record JAKEIK010000131.1, read on the forward strand.
TATGATTAAATGAATCATCAGATGCAAAAATATCATATAATGATTGACCGACTAAGACTTGATTTAGTTGTGCGGCTGAGGCTATCTTTGACGCAATACTTATGCTTGGTCCCACCACGTCAATCGGAGCTGTGTCCACGCTCTTTCCGTATAATATTACTAATGAAGGTCCACAGTCCAACCCGACTCTTACTTTTATAACTGGAAGATGATTCTCTTTTAAGACTGGATTTATGCATTCGCTGATGATGGAAAGGATGCCTTGGACACAATTTAATGCATTTATAGAGGCCTTCTTCTTATCGAATTCGGCAGGGAATAGTCCAATTACGGAGTCACCCACAAATTTTAAGACGTAACCACCATGCCCTTTTATTGCAAGTCTTGTTTCCTGCGAAAAGACCTGTAGTATCGCGGCAAATTTTGATGGCGGTAAAGTAATGCTCATTTGGGTCGATCCATTAATATCAATTATTAAAATAACCATGACGGCATTTGAATTGACATGCCTCTTCAAGAATTGTTTGCACTGTTCAGTGCTCAGATCAAATTCTAGGCCGTATTTTATTGTATGCAAAACTCTTGCTTTGATTTGTTGCGCTTCTTCGGCTGAAGATAGCATTACGATCAGTCCAATGCCGATTATACTACAGGCGCCCTATAATCTTTCTTATCTAAGCATTCAGCCCTTACGTTTAGTTATAAAACTGGTCGTAGCTCGCTATGGAGTTGTGCAAATTAGACACCGTTATACATGAGCGCGGATATTAAAAGCATCATTTAGGGCAGTTTTTAATAATACAATAGTATCGCGGTGTAAGAATCATTAATTTGTTATACTAAAAAGGACTTGTGTTTTAAACAGAACTCGAGATGCATACGCATTTCATGGCAGTTTGCTGCATTATGCATCAAAGACATTCCCTTATTTATTGAGACGATCTGTATAGAATCTAGCTTTGCTAAAGGCCTATATAATAACAGACGCAATACATGTTCATTGACAAAGGAAAATATCACAATCAGGAAGATCTTAGTTGCAGTAGATGGTTCCAAAGCCTCGTTAAATGCAGGAAATCAGGCTATAGATCTTGCGAAAAAACATCAAGCAGAACTGACTGCCTTGTATGTAATCCCTTCTGATATAAGATATGACTATTTGGAAGACGTTGATACAGCAAGATTGCCAGGTCCTCTAAAAGGAACTGTGATGAGAGCTATGGAAGTAGGACAGAAATATGTAGATGCAGTGAAACAAAAGGCCTCTGAAACTAATATAAGCGTTAGGACAGATGTTGTCATTAGCAGTACTTCTGTAGTAAAGACTATCGTGGAATACGCAGAAGGAAAGAAAATGGACTTGATTGTTATTGGATCTAAAGGTATGTCAGGAATAAAAAGAATGTTACTAGGAAGTATCGCTTCGGGAGTAGTAACATATGCTCATTGTCCTGTCTTGGTTGTTAAATAATTTTATTTTTCCAATGTGACTATTTCATTTTATTGAGCCAATTTATTTTGATTTAAATAGGCCTCATCTTTCTCACGACGAATTTTATTAAATCTACTAATCTGCAAGCAAAACTCCATTCATTGTCATACCAAGACATTACTTTAACTAAGTTGCTATTTCCTCCAAGTACCATCGTGCTAAGGCCATCTACAATCGAAGAATGTGATTCACCTATAATGTCTGAAGATACTATGGGATCTTCTGTATACGCCATGATCCCTTTCATATTACTATTTGATGAATCTTTCAACTCTTTATTGATCTCAGCCTTAGTAACATTATTTTTTAACGTTAGAACCATGTCCACTATGGAACCATTACTTACTGGAACCCTCAACGCCATACCATCCATTTTACCATTTAGTTCTGGTATAACAGAACCAATTGCCTTTGCAGCGCCAGTTGTAGTTGGTATTATCGACATCATGGCAGCACGTGCTCTTCTGAGATCTTTGTGTGGCAGATCTAAAATTCTTTGATCGTTAGTATATGCATGGCAAGTGGTCATATATCCACTTTCTATGCCAAATTTATCATTGATTGTCTTTAGTACCGGCGCAAGACAATTAGTCGTACAGGAAGCCATTGAAATTATCTTGTGTTTATCATCATCATACGTTTTATCGTTTATTCCCATTAATATGGTCGCATCGGGATTGGTGGCAGGAGCTGAAATTATTACTTTCCTGGCTCCGGCGCTTATATGTTTCATTGCCGCCTTGGCATCACTAAATTTGCCTGTAGATTCAACAACAAGATCAATATCCAAATCTTTCCAGGGTAGTTCAGAAGGATCTTTTACAGATAATACTTTTAATTTAATTCCGTCTATGGCAATTTCATCTTTATTAGCCACTATCTCGCCTTCATATTTTCCAAATGTCGAATCATATTTGAATAAATGTGCGAGTGTCTTGGAATCAGTCAGATCGTTTATTGCTACTATCCTTGCCAACCCATGAAACTCCTTGTCTTTTAGAGCAGCTCTAAGGAAGCACCTGCCTATTCTCCCAAAGCCATTAATCGCAATATTTGCAGTCATAGCTAACGTTTCATATAATCATATAATAACTAACTGAGATGAGCTGATTTGCTCTATCCTACACGAGCTGCATAAAACCTTTAATGTCCTAGAAAATATAGTCCATGAAGTTGACAGTAAACAGAATCTATGGCCACCTCAATGTAATTCGCAGTGTACCGGTTAGAGATCTAATGGATCCTCCCATTATGATATCCGAGGATGTGGCCCTATCAAAAATAATCAGCACCCTTAATGAAACCAACTCTTACGACGTATTCATACAGTTATCAGGAAAAATAGGGGCATTGA
>JAKEIK010000132.1 GCA_022545895.1 Nitrososphaeraceae archaeon
GTTAAGTCTAGTCCATCTGTTAGTAATTTGCCTTTAAAAATCAATAAACAACGGAAGGAGGGAGGAGATACTCATAGCAACCATCCAATCCGTTAGCCTACGCAGGTAGGATAAACCAAGTACTAGAAGCTGAAGTTTTAATGCTTCTTAACTTTGTTAATTTTCAATTAATCTTTTATTCTACGTTGTCTTCACCATAACAACGTACAGCTAGCATAACACTGGGGTGTGGTTCTCTTAGTTCTCCCCATGCCAGTCTTCCAGATGTAGTAGGACCTCATTATGCATATGGTCTATACGCATACGAGCCTGGTTCAATAATGGACGTTTTGAATAAATCTAACACGATAACTTCTGTTGTATCTTATATCCTTATGTGGATCGGAACTTCGCTTATACTTCGAAGTTACTCATTCAGACTCGGAAAAAAGTTATACTGGGTTGTAGCTTGCATCCCACTTGTCTATTTTCTAAGTCAATTCATTCCTTCTTCTGTGTCTATCTTGTCGTTCATTATCAGCTCTAATCCAGTATTTCTTGGATTACTATTTACTCTCATCTTTACGTTCAGCAAAGCCATTGGAGGTCTTATGTTTGCCATTGCATTTTATATTGCCTCTAGAAGCGTTAACCAGGAAAGTATTGTGAGAGACTACATGTTTGTGGCTGCTTTCAGTACCGTCCTATTCTTCTTATCAGGACAGACAACGGCTACGGATGCATCGTATCCACCGTTTGGCCTCATCTCAATCATGGCAACTGGATTAACATCGAACTTTCTATTCATCGGACTGTACTCCTCTGCTGTTTCTGTTTCGGGAGATATGACCTTGCGTAAATCAATCGGAAATATGGTAGAGGATCAGAGCAAGTTCTTAGAGAGGATCGGAACAGCACAGATGGAAGGTCAATTGCAAAAGAAAGTACTAAATTTGGCAAAAGAACACCATCATCGAATGGAAGAAGAAAGTGGAGTTGAATCATCAATGACTGAAGGTGAACTCAAGCAGTATTTGGGCAAGGTACTGACGGAGATTAAGCATACTACCAACGATCCTCTGAAGTGAAGCTTATTGATAAGAAAATTATGTCAAGTTGACAAGAAGGGATGCCACCATGACAACAAGTTACATTTAATTATTCAAATACTGATATCCCATTCTAATCAAAGCAAAGAATATGTTCTCCTGTAAATTGTTTTTTCTATTTGTTGGGATAGTAGCAATCATCTTGATAATTCCAAATATAGTCTACTCCGCAAAGGGAGCACCTGTGAATTCAGACTTATCCCGACTTGTTTATGCATGTACCCCACAAGGCCAGATAGCTCGTTGCCATCCCTCATTAAACGAATTTGACAGCCTTGTGACAACTGGTCAAGTCCAAAAAATATCCACGGTCAATTTGACAAAAATAGATCCCACAGAGGGTGTATTTGGGAATGCTCTAGCGGTAAATGGATATAGACAAGAGTACCTTACTCTTCCGAACAAACCGGTAATAGACTCCAAGGCATTTTCGGTATCTTTTTGGCTAAAACAGGATGCCGCGTATGTTGCTAATTCTGCAATTATTTCACATGTCAATGCCAAAAAAAATGCAGGCTGGTTTTTGCAACTCAATGTTACGAAATCACAGAAAACTATCCAATTTTCAGTAACCAATTCAGATGGCAAGATCTATACAGTATCGTCACCATTTGAAACAGGGGTGTTTCAAAATGTAGTGGGAACTTTCGATGACAATGAACTAAAGATATATGTTAACGGCCATCTTATCGAACGCACCAAATACGATGGCATTTACACTGCCAATCCAGATGTTCCACTGAATGTCGGTCTCAATTCTTATGATTACGGACGACCTTGGACTGGACTTATAGATGAGTTACGATTCTACGATAGAGCAATTTCAGAAAACGAGATTCAAAAACTTACAGACTATGGTACTTATGCCCTGTCACGGGCTGCAAATTATGAAGGCTTATCAGGATATTGGTCATTCGATGAGGGATTGATTGATAACTCCGGAAATCGCAACGATGGAAAGATAATCCTCCTCACAACAAACATGGTTTTTTCCCCCGACGGCAAACTATTTTACTCTGTCAGGGATGCAGGGGAGATAAAAATTGCAAAGCCAATATCTACGGTCTTGGAAGTACCGTTTGTCAGGTTACAAGATCCGTCCACAAATGCGCATCAAGACATCCTCGGAATCACACTTGATCCTAATTTTGCGACAAATCACTTTGTGTACGCATATGTAATAGTGAAAGATGGCAATACTGGAACTATCTCTAGTCGCGTTATTAGGTTTACTGAATTAGGGAACAAGGCTACTGACCAAAAAATCCTCATTGATAATATTCCTACAAGAGATGGAGCTTTATTAGCTGGAGGACTTGTATTTGGACCTGACGATAAACTTTACATTTCGACTGGATATTCTGCTGAAATAAAACAAGGGCAAAACTCCAATCTTACCGGTAAAGTTTTGCGAATAAACAGAGATGGAAGCATTCCAGTAGATAACCCGTTCCCAAATTCCCCTGTCTACTCGTTAGGTCACAGAAGTATTTACGGGATTGCCTTTGACAGTAAAACCAGAACGGCATTAGCTGCTGAAAATGATCCAAGATACTATGATGAGATAAATTTGCTAAAGAAAGGAGGTAATTACGGTTTTCCTGATCATGCATCCCCGTCGACTTCATCTACCCTGCAAACCGACAATGTCTCTGCTATCCAGCCTGTTCGCACTTATAATCCTCCTATTATTCCAGCACAGGCGATATTCTATGATCAAAACAAATTCCCTACTCTTAAAGGTAAATTCCTTGTTGTGTCCTATGCTGAACGGAGCATATATGCAATTACTTTGAATAGTAATGGAAGTATTTCCGAAGAACTTGCAATTCGACTGCCTGATACACGTGGCCACTTAGTATCCATAGCCCAAACGCCTGAAGGGGACATTTTCATTGGTGGAGAGAACCTGTATAAATTAGAGTCAATCGAGCGCAACAGAAACAAACTGACATACTTCGTCAATGTAGTTAGTACAAGGAATATCGAGGTAGCTGACTTGACTGCTAATCTGACTAAGAAAGTATTTGCGATAGACATTGTAAATAAAAACAATGGATCTTTGGCAAGTGCTGGGCAAATATTGCCAACTTTGCAAGTCAAAATTCCCAAGGTTATGATGGGAGGCATTTATGACGTAACTTCAGAGAAATATAATCAAAGCTCGAGAGGTCCAGACAAAATCATAGAAAGTTTTAAAATAAAAGAGACCATGAGAGTTACCAATATAGGAGATACTATTGTAAATATTAAATTAGGAAGCGATATTCCAGATAAGGACATCGACAAACTTTTGATCAAAGGACTTACTTCAGCCTTTTTTCCTGCACCTAGCAGGCCTATATCAATTTTAAGATAGATGACAACGAATTCCCCTCCCTAAAAAATGCTTTGCAAATAGGCCAGTTTTACATAGTACGCAGTATTTTCAAAAAATCAAATAATCGGAGTGTTCCTTATTTTATAGCCTACCCATATACACAAAATGATCGATTCATCCAAAACAGTATCTAAAGGCGACCAAGAAGAACAAACGTAGCAGTTCACAAGTGTTAGTTTGTAGAAATTGTGGCTGTACTTTTAGATTTAAAGTATTTTTATTTTCCTGAGATGGAGAATGCAGCACTAGAATTTATTTGGTCCCAAAAAATTGTTATAGTATAGTTTCCAGATTTAACTTGCTGTTCTGTGGTATTGTGTTGATTCCAACTAATGGTTTTGGTTTCTCCAGGAGAGAGTACAAATGGAACTGGCATGTTAAGAAGAAATGATTGTCCTGTCCCTAGGTTTGTTATTTCCAAGCGAGAATTTGTACTCGTGAAAACTAACGGCTTACTTCCAGTATTCTTCAGAAAAATCTCTACGTTTTCTCCTATTTTGTAAGCATTCTTGTCGGCAAAAATAGAGACATAATACGGAATGTTGGAGTTTGATGGGTTATACTGGAAATAGTTATTGAACACTTTTTCTCTGTGATACTCTTTTATTGGTTGGAATTCATGACAGCCAAAGAAATGATATGAGGGAAAACTCTCTTTACTCGCACAATGTAGAAAGTGTCCCATCCTGTCATTTACTTGATTATATCTGAAAGTCTGTGGGGTGCATTGAACTAGATGATTGCTTGTAGACACTGGACACTCATCAGAAGAACATTCAGACCCTTGGTCCACTAGAGAGCCATCTGTACAACGAAAGTGACCAATGCTCTCTCTTGGTCCTTGAGCAAAAGCTATAGGATGATTGAGCTCTACCTGTCTTGGTCCTTGAGCAGGAGCTATAGGATGATTGAGCTCTACCTGTCTTGGTCCTTGAGCAAGAGCTATAGGATACAGAAAATAAAAAAAACAAGTGATCCTCTACAGGATATTTTAATCTCATTCATTAATCCTCGCCCTTCGGAGTCATACACTAGTTTGGTACCAGTTTATTAGACCTTCAGGATTTCGTCTAGGTTTGTTCGTAAATATCAAATCTCCTGATCAAAAAAAACTAGGCCGACATTTTAGGTAGGAGTAGGCTGAACATATTATTAATCTCAATTTAAGTGGATTAATATTTTTATATTCAATCTATTTTGAACATCTTTGTTAGGCATGGATTATGATAAATTGTGTACGGCGATACGAGAACTTGATCCAAAGGTACGTTTTGTAGGTGTATGCAACGAAACTGGTGAAATCAAATATGGTGGATTACGAGAGGGCTTGACCACCCTTCTTTCTGCGGATGAAACCAAGAGATCCAATCTTCTCGCGATAGAAAGATGGAAATTACATAATGCTTTGGCTCCGAAGATCGGCAAGGTTCGCTATTCGATGGAAGAATATGAAATGATAAAGCAATTCACAATCGGCATGGAGGATAACCATCTTATGCTAATAAGTACGGAAGTTGATGCTGA
>JAKEIK010000133.1 GCA_022545895.1 Nitrososphaeraceae archaeon
TCTACCGAAACTTCACCTTTGAACAAATCTACTGCGAGTACAACATATCCTTGTCGAGCCAACAGATTGGCCATATTCTTGATATAATCATTTAATCCCTTATTTTCGTGAATCATAATGACTGCGGGAAGTTTAGAAGATTGGTTCCCCTGTCCCACGGGAAATACAAGATATCCATCTGCATCTTCAAAGTAATGTATAGTACTGTTTTGCAATTCAATATCAGTGCCGTTACCAAAAGAATTACTCAATGCCGTCACATTTTTAATTGGATTATTAGCTCCCACTGATTGTGCATGTACTAAATTCATATAGTTGGGAAATAACAACATAGAACCGAGAATCAGAATGATACTCCACGATATCCCTTTTCTATTCATTAATCTTTTCAGTACCGCTGCCGGCTATTTATTTACTAGGTAACTAAGTTACACATTATTATGTAGTTTCGGATCAATCATCCGCAGCCCATCTGGATGCGTCAATACAGATCAACCATCACTAGTGGCCTCTACATTCCAAATAGACGAGAGGATACTTGTTGTGGTCGCTAATTATTCAAGTCTACTTTGTAAAGGGGTTCATTGAATAACCGTAACTATCAGGCAAGGGTACATTGCCAACCATCCTGTATTTTATTCGTTTACGCAGATAGTAATACTTCGACAAATTTGCAATACATCTGAAACAAAAATCAGTTGCTAATCCTGTTTTCCGCATATCCTGGATGATTCCTTCGTGAGAATTGATTATTGCTAACGTACCCCACAGCTTTTGCTTTGTGCTACTGTCGTCGATATTCATCAAGAGCAACCGCCACAAGAATTTCGCATGTGATAGGAATTTATCAATGTCTGCGACGACAAATTCTTCAGTGCAAGCAGGACAGTATAGTCGAACTCTGGTTTTCTCATAACGGGATCGCGAGGAGTCGTCTAAGGAGGTCATATGAAAATCTTGGCTTCCGATTTTTTTCGTTTGAACTCATCGGTACCTAATTTTAATGATATCTCGCCGTGATCTTTTGCAATTGTGAGTTTGATAGTTTGCGAAATTACACATACACAATTCGACAAGAAATAAAAAAAAGATACGATAATATGGCAATTGACTTCCTTGCGTTTTGATAGTTTAATCATCTTGATTAAAAAATAATTGAGGGTTTGTAAACGCATAATGATTTGCCATTTGGAGCCCACTATCTGTCACTCATTTCTTATTTTACCGTTTGATTGGTCATCTTCCATACCCCATCTTGAGTATGCCACGTACCGCCCCTGATATGATCTTTCCAATTTCCTCCTACTCCTCCCCCGTGCATTAATCCAAGTGACTTCAAGGGAAAGCCTTCACTCGTATGTAACACTTGTCCATTCCCAGGATCTACTGTTACCCTGTATCCAGTCTTTATTCCATTGTCTGCTACGAAAAACGTATACACTAAATATCCTTGTGCGATTCCCATGTGACCTCCTAGTACGGTACCGTTAGTAATCTGATTTTGTGCTGTCTCAGATGCCTGTGAGAAACTTACTTTTTGGTTTTGATTGATGAAATTAGTTATGGCTTCTCGAACATTCACGGATCCTGTTATGTTTGCCATCCGATGGTCTTTCATAGGGAGTTGTGCTGTCGCCATCGGAAGTACCACAACGATGACCGAGGTTAGCAAACCGGCTGCCAAGATAGATGTTACAAGACTTTTTCTGCTCGTTTTCAATAAATTGACCATTAAATTAATGAGTAGATCTTTTTGTTATAATCCTTGTTTACGTATGATACGTAACAAAGTTCCTCATCGTTTAGTTTGTGTGATGAAATCAATTCATGCGAAATGTCACTAGAGTGTTTGTCCGCTGGCTTGGGAAAAACCCCTTATGGACATAGAAAGACATGTCATAAAACCATATGTAAAATTTGAATATGTATGAGAAAGTATTATTGATCAATTTGCTTTTTAGGTCAAATTCCATATTGTGCTATGTGGTACTCCAGGAAGATGAGGAAAACATGAACGGCAATAATATTCAAGAAGTTATGGAGGAGGTAGAGGAAACGGCAGAAGAAGCAAGCACATCTGGACCTGAAAATATGAATGAAAATGAAGAGATGGATGGTATAGATGTTGAATTCAATACTGATGCTACTGTCATGGAAGGGGGTCTAGCAGTTCGCCAAAACGAGGTTCTGAAAAAACCTATCATTAAGGAGAAATATCGCCCAAGTAATGAAGATAAAATTATTTTAAGGTTACAAGAGCAACTAAACAAGCACTTTAAGTCGAGTAAAAGGACGGAAGATGAACTAAAACAAATACAAAGGAAATTGGTGCAAATAGAAAAGTTAGCAGTCATTAACAATAAACAACATGAAAGTATCAGAAAGATGCAGTATCAATTTAATGACATTCAAAGAACAATAACAAAATTAGACAAATCAATTACAATTCTCAGATCAAGAGGGAGTGCTAATTCTAATTCAAGAGTTAAAGTAGGCAAGAACAACATTAAGTATAAAAAAGGTAAAAATTCGACAAAAAAGGGCCATGTGACAAGAAAATAAAAGCAATGAGAAGGGGGAGATGCTAAAATTGATCTCCTATTGGCCAGGCAATTAACGCTTCACTCACAATTTTCACTCGTCAATCGAAGAGAAACTATTCCAAAGTTCTAGCTACTACACATATGCTATGGCCCTCAAACAATCATTCAAAACATAGTAATTTTAGTTACCTGCCGTGATGGCCATTCTAAGGCCCAAATCTTTTAAAATGATTTGGCTAATCCGATTCTCGTATTTTGCTAGTAATCACGTCTGTCTTCCCAAAAATGACTTCATAAACTTGCTTCTTTTCATCAACTTTGAGCTCTCTACCATATTGATATTTTAGATTAAGCAAATAGTGGGTAATGATACAACCATGCACAAAACCAGTGATATATTCTTCATCATCTTGATAAGTCTCTTTGGTATGGAGACCATCTCGAGTCGTTTTCAATATTTCGGTGATTGAACCGGTGTACAAGTTAATAATTTCATATAGCCGTTCAGTTTCTGCAGGGGCGAGAGGCATTAAGATATTATCAATCTCATTAGATAATATATTCGTGTTCCTATGCGTCTCTTATTCGGCGAATCTGACAAATGCATTTTTAATTGTAGCCATTTGCTCTTGTTACCGAGTGCTCCAATACAAATGCACAGTATGCGGATCAGCGTTCTTTAGCAAAATCATTTACAATGAGATTGCCCAGTTATGATCATCCAATGAATAAAATGTACGGCCCAATTCAAATGAGAGGAATGACGGTTCTGGCGACTTGGTTTTTTTGTAGTCGAAATTATTCAAAGATAGAATCATCCTCTTTGTTTTATATTATGATATGCATAACAGCCATTGTCCTCATTTACTAGAAGTTTTTCTTGTGCTTGTATTTTTAAGTCTATACAATCTGTGCCGGTATTTTTTAATAGCAAAGAATCCCATTCCTAAAATGACAATCAAAAGTACTAATGGCCCAAGAATTGAAGTCAATGAAAGTGAAGAAAAATCCGAAACCTGTATTGGAAATTCAAATGTGGCTTGTTGATTGGTTTGCGAATCAATTGCTAGACTGTTGTTTAATAGATCTAAGTCAAATCCGTATACCCCGGGTGTTTTGAATATGTAAGAATATTTGTAATGTCCACCCGAAATGAAAATAGGATTCGTTCTGGTCAATTCGACGTTATCTCTACTAACTCTTATTACTATAGGAATATCGGTTATTGGAAAATCATCGCTAGTGCTACTAATTTTGACCATGATAATAGCTTCCTTTCCAGCTATTGGATTAACAGGTGAGATGCTAAGCTGTACATCATAGTTTCCAATTTTCTGGCGCAATGCACTTCTTAGCGTATCTGCATATACTGTTTCCATAGGTCGGAAAATCGTTGTGATGCCAAAGATAATCAGACCGATGGTAAGAATTAAGGCAAACTTGTAATTCATTTCAATAGGATGGGTCGAAATGGAATATCGTTAGGATGAACTGCATATACCGTGATTTGAACAGATGCATAGACCTTATTATTATACTGGAGGGTTGTTTATCTTTCTTTGTCCTAAATAACTTATATCTTCATTATTTATCTTATTACACAAATTTGATTTGGTTGTAGAAGAAGATTACAATTGATCACCTTGTCTTCACTTTGGGGACAACTTTACTTTTGAGATTTGATATAAGCCTGCATTAAATAGGAAGATTATAACTGCTGATGACCTCACAATCACGATCGTAAAACCTCTACTCCCTGTGACTTTATTTCTTGAGCGGTTTCGCCGATCTCCTAGTGTGGTAATTTAACTTCAATCTACTTGTTCTAATGTCCTGTTGATTATTATAATAGTTTGAAGTATGTCTTAATGGATAAGTATTCAATATGGTTGCGGTTCCAAGAAGAAAGAAATTGGGATTTCAATTTAGCCAATAAAGTAAAATCCGATTGCAATTATTAGATATACCGCCGTTAACATTATTCCTTCGAACCAATTACTTTTCCCATCATGCGCTATTAAATTCATTATGATTGCAGCAAGAAATAATGTTGCTAACTCGTATAGGGTAAACTCTAGCGTAAATGGTTGACCTAGAATAATTCCCACCATGACGAGAATTGGCACAACAAAAAGTGCAATCTGTGTGCCTGATCCTGCTGCGATTCCAATTGATAAATCGATCTTTCCTTTTCTTGCAAGCAAGATCGCACTACTATGTTCAGCAGCGTTACCTACTATTCCTACTATAATCGCTCCAACAAACAATTCACCAAATCCAAATTGCTTGCTTGTCTCTTCAACAGATCCCACCAAGATCTCACTTACTGCGACTACTCCAACCATACTAGCACCCAATATGAGAAAAGATTTTCTCTTACTCCATCGATTATGATCCTTTTCTAAAACTTCATCTGCGCCCCCAGGTGCTACAAAAAGATGTTTATGTGTGAAAAATGTAAATAATATTCCCGCAACATAAACACAGATCAATACGATTGCGAGGACGTCGCTTAAGATTTGTAATTTAAGTTGACTTACAAGATCTATTGGTTTCAGAACCGTTGCTGACAGAATAGTGGGAATTGCCAAACCTATTATTGCCAGGAAGATTAGAGAAGATTGTAATCCCGCGTTTTCCCTGTTGAATATCTGCTCTTTGTGTTTAACTCCACCTGCAATCAAACTTAGACCAAATATAAGCATGATGTTTCCTAAAATTGAACCTGTAATTGATGCTTTTACAAGTTCTATTAGGCCCGCATTAATAGCGACAACGGATATTATTATTTCCGCAGCATTTCCAAAGGTTACATTGAGTAGAGAACCAAGAGTTGCGCCGTAATGAGTTGCGAGATGTTCTGTAGAATCACCAATTAATTTTGCAAGAGGAATTAAACCGATTATCGCCATTGCAAACAAAATCAAATGATCCGCACCAACTAAGTTAAGAACAACCGCTATTGGTGCAAAGACGAGAAGGAAGTAGATAGCAGATGATTTTGAAAATTTTACTGTCTTTAGCAATTGTTAGTTTGGTCATTAATATAATGCAGTATTTCAACTTATTTGAAAACTCAATGTCTTTTTAACGATCCACGGCACGGCGGCCTGTGCAAAAGATAAATCGTTGTCATGTATTGCCAAGAAACCTGAACTTATGCGATTAGCTCTACAAAGTACGTGAGATCATATATCCCACGGATGGAGATTAACATCCCTTCGCAGTTTGAAAATTTTTCCAAACTGCCCCTATTCTATTTCCTGCATGTGGAAAAGGATTATTTAGGTGATTAAAAACGCTTTCAATCTTACTGCCCAAGATGTTAGTAGTCAAATGAATCCCCTGAAGAAGTATCCAGAAAGCAATGGCCTGTTTTCATTCCACATTGTCAATCTCTGGTTCTCCTTTAATTTTCTGTCATCAAGTATCTCCTTCAGTAACCGTGGGTATACTTACTTTTGACTAATTTCTTTTAGATGAATTGGATTTAAAGAGCAGATCGGATACTGCATGACGATACATTTCTAAAGCATTCCCATCAAGGTAGCATTTTTCACAGATGCAAAGTTGTGATACTTTCATGCGATCACAATCCTGTTCAAATTCACATTCGGGACAACCCGCGGGCCGATTACATATAGCACATTTTAGTTGCATATTATGAATAGAATCTGGCGACGTCAGGGATTCAAGATCCCTTGAATGACACTCGATATGCTTTATAGATTGAGTTGACCTAGACCATACTGCATATTCCCCTTTAAATATAGCCTTGCTACACGTCTTGCATTTACTGCTATATTTTACAACTAAATTAATCCAGTCGTTCGACGCACCCGTTGACAATTCGAATCTTACTGATACACAATCCCATCTGCAAAAATAAGAATTTAACTGAAAAATAATTCTGACTCTACAAAAAAGACTTTTTAATTAAGATTGAGATCATTTCATACGTTAAGGTAATTATATTTGTTTTTTTCTAATTCCGTGCTTTGTCTAACTGAATTATGATCCATGATGGCCGACGAGGATTTGTTACAGTAATTCCTGCTTTTTTGAATTGCCACGCCCTTGATCTGTGAAAAAACCGTCTTTGACTAAGACATCCATTATCTCTGATTCAAGATCTATTATCTCTAAAAAACACGAATCGCAACACGGTAATCCTAAAAACAGAGTGCTAGCTTCGTTAGCTCGGTCGATTTTCTCTTCATCCTCATAACAGAAGTGACATTTGCCCTTGTTATTAGTTCCCAAGAAAGAAGACTATTCAATATTAGTCAGACGGACATAAAAGAGTAACTCTGAAAATAATTCTTGAAAAGTCAGAGCTAATTAATTTCACATACTCACCGCAGATTAAAACTTATTCCTAAAATGAGTGAAGTGGTTCATTGCAAAGTCTACACACGCCAAACCAACCCGCTACAGAAATACTCATATCCTCTTGAGATAAATACAGTCCACATTCGAAACAAAAGAATTTTTCTTGCCTTTTGAGTCTCTGAATGGTATTTATCTTGATGATAATCAATCTTTGTGATACACAGGACAAAAGGTACGAAATGAACAGGTACATTTCTATTACAAGGGGACATCTTACAGACACTGAATTTACTTTTTTCATATAATAGATATTGAGTAAATCTGTTAATTTCCCTATTACGTCACATTTTGTCACGTTTTTTAATTTTATATGCCAGAATAAAGGCTATGCATCACGTTCAAGGAAGGGAGGGAGTCTATCAGAAATCTGAATTCAAAAATGAGTAAATGAAATGCATCATATTTACCTACAAAGGTCCTAAGTCCTTCTCGCCATAAATAACAATTTTGGCATCATGCGCCTGATGTGAGCGTGAGAAGAATTTTATTTCCCTTCAGACTTAGAAGGCCATTGTAATGAACGTATTCGTTTTGGTTTGCACGATTTTTTGTATAATATTGTTATTATTTATTGCCTATGCCTTCATAGCAAATAAGGATTCAGCCCCTGTAAGCGCGCAGCAAAAGAGGTTATTAGCAAAATCTGTTAATATTACTAGTTCTCCAAATGAATCTGTGGATAATAACACTGACAATGGGTGAAATCGTCTGTTGATTTGTAAGGTGAAAGAAGCCCGGAATTTTAAATAATATTAATTCATTCTCAGGGACACAATTCTGATAGACTTGAGTTGCGATCAAAAGTCCTTCTTGTAGGCAAAATAGTATCAACACTTGCCAATAGCGATACCGCCTGTTGTGATGGTAGAACTATCCAGCACATCATTAAATTTCAAGAGGTAAGTCCTGAGTAATTAATCAAACAAAAAATAATGTAATAAGCTAAGCATATAACCCGCAGTTCATATGATTTAATCAAGTGCCTGATTCACAGTCGTACCGCGACAGAATATACATCGTCAAAGATATCATCATGAAATTAGTCGAATATGGGGAGCTTAACCAAACTGCTTTAGTAAGCTTTTGTGGACTTAATTTAAAGAAGCACAGATCGATCTTTGAAAAAATGGAACTCAATGGTTTCATATCGAAGGCTGAAATATCACTTGGCAAAAGATTGGTAACGGTTTACAAGCCCACACAAAGGGGACTCGAATTTTGTAGAAGCATACTTGAACCATACGAAAAAGTTTTTCCTAGAGGCACCAAAGCAGCAAATGAGCCAGAGATATAAAGAATTATTGGATAATATAACTAAGGTGCTTTCGAATTAGGATTCCGGTTCTTCAGCTACGCCAAAGTTCGATGCTATCTCCCTATCTATTTCTTCTTTTCTCTGAACGTATTCATCATACCGCTTACTCCAGGAGTCAATAAGCCTATACTGTCTGATTCCCGTGACTATCCAAATTGATGAGATAACTATTACCGCACTCAAGAGCGTTACCAAAACAATTCCAAATTCATCTCTAGAATCCATCAGGCCAAGAAATGATGGATGACGTATCAGATAAAGTGATAGCGCTAATGCAAGTGGGGCCAGGACCAAAGCCGAGATCGATATTGCTTTCAAGGTTCTTCTGATCTTAGACATTTGATCTATAAATGAGTCCAACATTTTCAAGATGTCTGTACGGGACGAATGATCTTCTTGATCAGCCGGCATTTTGGATCACCAACACCTTGAATAATATCATTCTGCCTAAATGATAGTCTTTGAAAGTCGTAAATTGACTATTTTTCTTCCCCATCTTTATTCCCTAAACCAAAGTAACAAGCATGGCATTGTTTTTTTGAATATATCACTCCTTTATTACCACATGTAGTACATTGAATATCGTAATCTATCGTTGAATCCAATGACTTTGCGGCCTGCATACAACTGCCGCAAATTGGTGCCTCCAAACTGTAGCTGGATAAAAACCCATTCCCACACTGACTACATTTGAGGCTATACATACTTCCCTTTGGCCTCCATCTTCTAAATGGATTTGTAAACCCCAACTCCATATTCACACCGTTTTATGATATACATACTTAATTAACTTAAGTTAACCTTGTTAATCTGAATATGGTTCTGGGTATAAGAATCTATGGTAGATACCAAATTGCGTAAATTCTTCACTTCAATAATAGAATGTAAGTGAGTAGTTGCATCGTCAATCCGGTAACTATTTTACATTAAACTCGAATGAAGCATATTCAGTCCTAATTGGAACGAAATTGATACCCATAACTGCAACTTCTAGGGTATAATTTCCAGAATTATTAAATTTGAAAGGAATGGTAACAACTCCTTCAGCTGTATGAAGCAAAGGCTGTCCTGTCAAGGCAGATGCACGGAAAATCTCCTTATTCGATTGTTTTATGACAACATCATAATCAATATGTACCTGTATTGTTTCACTCGATGGTTGGAAAAAGCTTATTTTGAATTTGGAATCACCTATCGTCAAGGGAAATGGTGAAGGTTGTACCAATACATCTACACTACCTCCATCGGTTGGGATTTTCACATTTTGAGAGGATATAGTAACTGATTTAGTTATATTCGAACTTCCATTGGTATCGTTCACACTCCCGACTTGGGATGTTCCATTATCGTATAATGTATTATTAACAAAGTATGCAAAAGAAACGGAATAATAAGAATCATGTAGCGTCAACGATACAATTATGAATGCAATTTGGGAAATAACTATAAGATGGATTAAAAATTTCGTCTTGTCCATCATACAACAGTCAAACATAATCAATACACATTTACTATTAAATCTTGCACATTGTCTCCCTATCATATTGATATGGAATAGGTCAATCGTACTAGCATACTAGTTTCTGATTCGTGAATGGTTCCTAGTCATTATTGTCTTTTTTTTAGAATGATGCAGGAGGTGATCATCACGGTGGTACTTCCATGTCACATCTTACATTTCACAGTTAAATGACTTGATATCCCCCTGCGTCGTATTATAGTCCACTATTCTATCAACTCCAGTGCCACAATCGAAATGATCGGCACCCTGGCCGCCAATTAAGACATCAGCACCTGGGCCTCCGTACAAATCATCATTTCCATCATCTCCTTGAAGATTGTCGTTGCCTACTCCTCCGAATAATACATCACTGCCATTTCCTCCGAACAACTTATCGGGTCCTGCTCCGCCATCAAGTTCATCGCTTCCTCCATTCCCAAAAATGGTGTCTGAACCACCCCCGCCAGATAACATGTCCTCGACGTTCGTTCCGTTCAGAGCATCAATTCCACTACCTCCTTCTATTATATGATTTTCATTTTGAATCCTAGTATTATTGGTCATATCAATTCTCTTCGTCTCATTTACTCGTCCATCAACATCAGTGTTGTTTTGTGCAATTCCTTGAGACGAAATAGCCCAGATCCACCTGATATGTACGCCAGTTGGGATCAGACTCAGGAACAGTAAACCTATCAAAATGATATTATGATGCGACATGATAATTATCACCTTCTTTATACATATTGAAATTTAAAGCATTCACCAATCAAAGCCTTCGTAAATATGAAAGTGTATTACCAAAATAGCGTGACATCTAGAACCCTCTCTTTAGGGGAATAATAAAGGCTAATATTCAGAAAAAAAAATCCCTGGGTGGTTAATTCGGTTCTATTTGTGAATTCGTATGCTGTAATGTTTTGTCGATAAGGCTGGATTATACAAATTTTGTTAGGAAGATCCACAAATTGGGTAATCAATATTCAGGAGAAAATTTCTTACTTCGATCTTCTAAGCCTAAACCTGCTCTATTCTGTATTGCACAATCCAAATCATCTGACTATACAAGAATTTCCTATTAACAAGTTTCTATATATTTAATTAGTTTAGTTATCATACGGAAGAATATGTTTGCAGGCAAATTCTTGTTGGTATTATTATTCTTCTTATGCATGTCCTTGACTACTTCGTCAATCACTGCTAGTACCTCTCAAAAGACGTCTTTGGAGGGGTCACAACCTATCGGCATCAACGATACGAGTACTTTTGATAATGAAACACTTCAGACTAAGGAAATCAACAGCTCGAAAGATGGTAGTCTCTCTATTTTAAATGCCACACTGAAAGGCATGATCCCATTGGGCAAAGGAAAACCGCTATCTATTGCAATAAATCCTAGTATCAATACCCTGTATGTGATATCGCCATCGGAATTGGATGGCAAACTGCAAAATGTGATTCATGTTATTGACGGAGCAAAGAATAAAAGAATTGATATCATTAAGATTGGTGATCCTGAGCATGACTTTCTTCGGAACATCGCAGTGGATACAATAAGCGGAACACTTTATGTTACAGGAGAATATCGCGTGAACAAACAAGCAGTCACTTATGAATATGACTCGCTATATTTCATAAATCCAAGCACAAAAGACTACAAGAGACTTTCTTTGTATTCTGAACCGGAAGAGGGAAAAGAGGGAGATTTGTCAGGAGTAGCAACATCCCCAACAAGCAAGGTAATCTATGTTGGTTCATTGTATCCTGAAGGAGGCAATCCTGGCATATACGTTGTTGACGGTCGTACTGATCGCGTCACCACCAAGATAGACAAATGGGAATCAGGAATACAGGATATAATAGTTAACCCAGACTCCCACGAGATCTATGCAATTGCAAAATATGACAATTTACTTTCTATAATAAATGATTCAACAAATACAATAAACAAGAACATCACAACAAAAGATCCCATTTCAATGTCATTTGATTCAGAAAGGCATGCATTGTATGTTGCAAACGGATACGGAGAGGTCAGCACTATAGATCTTTTTCCAGGAAAGAACACAACTAGTCTTGTCGAACCCTATCTTCAGGATATATCGTATGACCCTTCCACTAAGCAGCTCTATATAATAGCCCTGAACAAGACAATGCAACTCTCGAAAGACAAATCTGGTCCAGTTAGCAAAGTAATCGGTCTTGATACCATATCTGGCAAGTATTTTACTGTGTTTGAAACTGATGCCACTTTGACAAATATCATTACACATCCCTCGAGTGGCATCGTATATGTTTTGGGTTCAGATGCAAATAATTCAAAATTATATATACTGCAGCCTGGCAAATTTAGCTGAATATCATAATATTTACTAATATTTACAATATAGATCTTTGTTGTGAAGGAGGAGTGGGAATTTGAATTAATTCGGTGAATAAGGATCACAAAAAAGATAGATGTTGTTAATTATCCCTGAGCTTAAGGAATATGAGTTTAATATAAAATAACGTAAAGTTTGAGACCGTCGATGATGCAGGTGAGTGGATTCGAATCTATCTAGGCAGCTTGAAAGATTCCTCGATAGACTTGGCTGGAAGGATTTGAACGTCACATACCTGAGAAAATGGACTATAATCTCGGTATTTGTCGGATTACTTTCAGGTTGTACAGTAATCCTATTTTATGTCTCCATTCAGATTATTTCCTCGTTCTTTCTAGGATATGTCATGGGGTATGTCCCTCCACCTATGGGAAATGTTTCAGCGTCTTCTAATTACTCTCTATTTGTTGAAAGGGTTTGGATGATACCACTTGTGATGAGCGGAGCAGGTATAGTAATAGGATTGATAACAACCAAATTTGCACCCGAGACCAGAAGTGATGGCATAGACAATGTCATTGAAGCCTTTCATAGCGACAAAGGTCTAATTAGACGCAGAGTTGCGATAATTAAGCCTATTATCTCTTCGTTATCAATTGGTACAGGTGGTAGTGGAGGACCTGAAGGCCCGATGGCTCAGATTGCTTCTGCTTTCGGATCGATCGTTGGCAAATTATTTAGACTAGATGACGAAGAAACTAGAATAGCCATTGTCTCTGGAATGGGAGCAGGCATTGGAAGTATGATTCGTGTACCTTTTGGTGGAGCTCTGTTCGCTATAGAATTGCTCTATGGAAGAGACTTCATGATAAAATCGCTATTTCCAGTACTCGTAGCATCTCTAACCAGCTACGCCGTCTCTGGCATCTATCTTGGATGGTCACCTATTCTGACGATTCCTCAAGGAATGATCACTAAATTTACTATAGAGACAATAGCTGCTTACGCAACCTTAGCTGCAATAGTAGGAATATCCAGCATTTTTTACACAAGAATTATAGGGGTTATTCGAGCATACTTTGAAAAAATTAGAATACCATCGTTTCTGAAGCCAGTAATAGGGTGTGCGATGGTAGGCATCTTTGCCATCGGCTTCCCTGAGATATTGGGAACTGGTTATGGACTGGTACAGATAGTTATTATTGGTAATTATGAATTTCTTCCGATTTGGATACTCTTTGCAATTATATTTGTAAAGATGTTTGCAACGTCGATCTCGGTGGGCTCGGGCGGTGGCATCAGTTTTTTTGGCCCTACATTGGTAATAGGAGGTCTAATTGGAGCAGCGGTAATGTCAGTATTCCATCTTTTTGGGGTATTCACATTTGTAGATATACCCTCTGCTACTTTGATAAGCATGTTCGCGTTCTTCGCTGCGGGGACAAAGAGCCCATTTTCTTCAATCGTAATGGGAACTGAGATCGTTGGAGGATATTTCTTATTAGTGCCTTTAACAATCTCAGTCTTAATTTCTTATGTCATATCTGGCAAGAATACCTCGATCTACAAAAATAACTTGGTGGGCTTTTCGGTCCGAAAAAAAAATCTCAACAAGCAAAGATCCTTGTATCAATTTCGAGTGGGTGATACGATGGATCCCACATTCTACGATATTACTAAGGTGGCAGTTATTAACGAGGCTATCCGAATTATGAAAGAAACTGAATCCACGGTTATGGCAGTTACCAATAATGAGGACAAATTGGAGGGCATAATACATTATAGAGACCTGGTAGAAACTTCTGAAGAAAATAAAGAGATAAAAACTGTCGAGGACGTCATGATCAAAGATCCACCTTTTTTACTCCCTTCAGACACACTTCAAAAAGGATTAGAAACTATGGTAACGTCTGGTCTGTCAGAGTTATTCGTTGTCTCCCCATCAGACAATAGATTGGTTATAGGGTTGATATCTCTAGATGACATATCTAGGATGTGTAATGAGAGAAAACCAATTCTTTTGGATATCGAAAGTATTGATCAGTCTGAAATTCAAGAGACAAAAAATAGTTTCAAAAAAGACTCGTCTGTCCTTGAACGGAAGATCAGTCTTACAAATAAACAGATCTGGTCAAAATTAAAGGACCATTGGACAATCTGAGCCGACAGCAATTTGTGTGAAGTAATGAATCATCCGCCAGACTTCCATCAAGACCAGATAAGTTACTCACGGTAAAACATTCCTGGATTAGAGGCAGAGTATCTTGACATTATATGGAGTACATATTATTTCTTTGAATGAGGGTACATATTCGCATCACAGGCATCTAAAGATGGTGAAAAAACTATGCATTTTGTAGAAATTGTAAAATTGGGCGCTTTAGTAAAGTTGTAATCCCGATTTAAAATTTGAATTAAAAGAAAAAATAAAGAGTAGTTAGTTGACGACCACTTTACCCTTCATGTAAGGATGAAGAGTGCAGTAGTAATCAAATGTTCCTGCGGTATTGAATAGATGCTGGAACGTTTTTCCTGCAGCAAGGTAGCTTGAATCAAATTCTGTTCCCGAATTTCCAGCTTCCGGACTTCCGGACGTAACTGTATGCAATGTTGAGTCCCCATTAGTCCAGGAAACTGTTGTTCCCTTTGAAACCGTCAAGGTATCAGGTACGAAAAACTTGCCATTGCTCGGGGATGAGGATCCTGGTGAAATTGTTACAGAACTGCCGCCTGATGAGCCAGTTGTTGTGTTGCCAGTCATATTGGCAGACATTGTTGTTGCATTGCCTGTCATATTAGCTGACATTGTTGTGGCATTATCTTGCGCATAGGCCAAATGGAACTGACCTGACAAAAGCGGACTAAAAGCCACTCCTGCTATCAGTACAGAGCCAATAATAGCTGTCAAAAAGAGGTTATGCATGGACAAATTTTGCAATAATACTATATTAAAACCTTTGAATTTCCTATTTACCATTTTCAAAGTTTCAATTGCGGACAAATAATGATAATAGGTCAGTAGCTCTTTTTACGATATTTTATTTCAAAAATAACCGTAAATTCAATAGGCACCATCTATCGATAAATTTGAATTGTCATTTAACAAAATGATCAGATAAACGTAATGTGAGAAACATTGAATTTAGCAATAATCTTTGAATTAGTTTATTAATAAAAATAAAAAATGGGTGGACGCAAAGATTGCGTCAAAGTATTTTTGTATTATCTTGTTTTTAGCTAGCAGTCGCGTTGCTGGCAGTCGCATCGCTAGCAGTCATGTTACTAGCCATCATTTGCTCTTCGGACATCGATGCTCCGCTTACTTTATCACTGCCTTTAGGTGGAACCCATGTTCCTGGTGGATGATCACTATTTGTAGAATTGCCATCGGCGACTACTGCAAATGCACCGCCTCTTAATACATCCTTCATTGCATGGTCTACTCCAACATATAATCCTGGAGATGGGAATGTTGCCTCAATGACTGAGCCAGAAGCTGGAGTAATCCAATATGTTTCATCGTTCCACAGTTGTGTGCCTAATGCATCATTAGCCTTATTGGTACCATCATGTGCTGAGATCATGCCGCTAATGAAGTGGAATGAGACTCCGTCGTTCGGACCAGCATTTACAATATACCATCTTGTCAATTCGCCCGGTTTGACCTTGAATATCTGTGCATCTTTGTTAAGTTCGAGCTTGTTTACCTGGCCTATTGCAGGGACATACTTGAAGGACATACCATTAGTCAAAACGAGATCTGGTTGATTTGTCCAAAGCTTAGTCAGATCAAATGATCCTACCGTTCCGTTCGTGCCTACAAATGGACCCTTGTCAGCGCTGTTGTATAATTCACTGAATACCACGTAGAATTCCTTTGCCTTTGCTTCATTTGTTGGATGTACAACTATGCCACCATACATTCCGTTGGCCATGTGTTCCCATATGCCATTTAGTCCGTCAGCACCACAGTGATACAGGAATACTCCCGGGAATTCACCCTTCAGTGTCCATGTTTTTGATTCACCTGGTTTTACACTACCAGATAATGCAGCTTCTGGACCATAACCCGCGTGGAAGTCAAGACTGTGAATAGCCTTTCCGTCGTTCTTCAAGGTAATCTCCAATGTGTCACCTTGGTCAATTGCGACCACCGGGCCTGGAATTGTACCGTTGAATGTGTATGCGTTGTACCATATGCCGCCTGGGTGTAATGCATTGTCAGGGGAAACTTGTATAGGTTTTTCCACTGCAACTAGCAATACTTTCTTCGTTTTTGAATTTTCTTGTGCATGAGCTACCTGTAACTGACCTGATAAAAGCGGACTTATTGCCACGCCTGCTACCAGTACAGCTCCAAGAATAGCTGCCAGAAATAACTTACTCATTGCAAGGAGTTCGGCTTCATGGGTATTAATACTTTTAACGATGTTCAAAAAACAAAAGCAATAGTCGTTGAAGACGTAATAGGCTGTATACCATAATTACCTCCATGTAGCAATCTTTTCAATATTGTCCCCATTTGGGATTTGCCATGGTGAGGCAAGCTAGCTTACCCTTACGTACGCATCCTTTATCTTTATTTTGATCTCATCTAACTCTTGAACATTTTTTATCTTAAAAGTTTCTGGCTCGAAATTCCTTCCCTTGATCACTTTAACTTCCAAATGGTCGACATGAGGTTTTACGTCTAGAAAGGATCGAAAAACTATACTTTTTGCATAAACTACCCGGTGCGGTCTATCGTCTTTGATTACATTTGACCCCAATGACATGGCGAAGCCGCTAATTGCGAAAAACACCTGTCTTACCGGATCGGCCAGATTTTGAACAATATCTTCCACATTGCCTGACAGATTACTGTCTTTTTCCAAGTTAAACTTACCCAAGCGTATCCCTCATACATTAATCTTCAAGCAATTTACGCATTTCTTGGAATTCTTCCTTATTTATTTCTCCCCTAGCAAACCTGATCTTGAGAATATGCACAGGATCGTCTGTCCCAGAAAGTACTGATTTGCTCATTATCCTCTGCAAGTCTTGCTGTTGGAAACCGGCGTTAGGTATTCGATTAGAATTAGACAAATGTGGGCCTGTTTTAGTCGAAATCCTGACATCTTCGTTGGAATTTCGCTTAGTGATGACATAACAATCCTTACAAAGCAATAGGTTGCTGTTCCAGTTAATTCTTGCCGCATATTTTCTAAATCCTAGTTTGCCATGACACACACAGCAATAGTTCTTCTCATGATCCAATAATAATGTGTAGCATGATTCACATAGTTCTTGACATGTTCCCCACCCAATTGATGGCACAAATTTTGCAGATCCTACCCTCAACTTCTTTCTACATACTCCACATTCGTTTAAGTCCTCCAAGTTCATCTGGATGTTATCTCCCAAAAGTGGAACAAGAAGTTCAAACATACTGTCTATGAACCGTCTGTCAGTTCCGCGTTTGGAATAATCATATATCTCCATAGTTGATTTATCATCACTAAAGATAATTTGAAAATTGATCCCGTCTTTATTGGTGCGGCCTCCAAAGACGGACTTCCCAGCTATATGATATTTTTTATCATTGATGTATTTAATTTCAGCCTTTTTTCTACAACATTCTAATACGGTAGAAAACAGATTGAAATCCACGTCATTGAACTTTATAGAAGCCTTGGTGGCCACATCAACTAAGGAATTTCCTTCGATAAAAAATTTATCTCCATGGCATAATTCTATTTAATTCAGTTAAAACGAAAATCGATGAATTCAAACAACTTTATTATTAATCAATCAGCCAGCTACAGGGATTGAGAAATCAAACTTAATTGGAGTTGGTAGAAATACATTATCGAAATCAACTCCTGTTATTTCAAATGAAACCGTATAGTTCCCCCTCATTACAAATATTGGGCCACTCACTTTTATTGGATTTCCGAAGTCAGAAACATAACTGGCCGAAAGACCATCGTAATTTGCATTGACCTTGTATGGGTTCGCTGCAGTTGGAACAAATTGTATTTTCAGGTTTCCATCATGGGTATGCAACGACTCGGTAAATACCCTTTGTCCGGCTTTAGTGATCGTAACCAATAACGTCACATGAGAAATATTATTTCCTGTTTTATTATCCATCAATTTGATATCAAAATCGACATTCTTTTCTGCAATAACTGGTGATGGACCAATATTAAACATCAGCGCAGCTTGTCTGTTATCTAAAGTGGCCGTCGGCATGTTATGACCATCACCCATCTCAGCCGCTGACGCCCAAATAAAATCAAGTGAAAGATTCAGAGTTAAAACGACCAGACACGAAATTTTGAGGAAGTTCAACCCTTCGGCCGCCTTAGTGAATGATTTCATAATACAGTTTCACACAACACGTCTTCAATTTATCTAACTAACTAAAACTCTTTCGGATACAATCGATGACAAGAAAATGTCACGCTATAACAAATCCAAACTATAAATAATGTAATCATCTGAATCCATATCAGGCATTCTTGATGACTAAATGGAACGAAGTCTTACTTGCTAGCATATTGTTATCATTCTTATTTATTATTCCGAGCTTATCTAAAATAGCATTTTCTGACGGTTTATTCGAAGAGAATCTCCCTCCCGCATCAGTTGGTGACAGGCAAGCAGGTTTGTATGTAAAAATAAATCCACCTATTTTGACCTCAGATAGTAAGCAAGATGCCTATGTACTTTTCAGGTTATTTGACGAAAAGACAAACCAAACCATTCAACATACCACCTATCAAATAAGTATAACAAAAGGAGGTTCACCTAATCAACGACCCATAGTAAATGATTTTTTCCATGCGCATAATGGGGTGCTCAAGCTAAAAATAGAACCCACGCCAGGGGAGCTTTCCATACTTGGTGACCGAGATCCGTTTCAGAATGCACTGGTCGCCGATCCTGGAGGTAATGTAGTCATACGCGGCCCACTACTATTAGATGGTGGATTATATCACTTTCATATTGAGATATTCGGTATAGATAACGATAGAAATATTTTCAAACCTGAAGATGCCCCCAAATTTGATTCTTATCTTAGTGTCGGTGACGTATTTAAAGAGAATCTAACCTACAACGGCAAGGAATACAATGCCACCCTTATTTCCTATTATGATAAAATTCGGAATTTCAACTTTGAGGCTTCAAAGCTTGTAGCTTCATGGGAGATGCCATTTGATTGGAATTTGTCCAGGATCAAAGCTGTTAACATTTTTGTGCATGAAGAACTTAAGGTACCGAAATCGTTTACCGTATTCAGTAACACCACTATATTTAATGCTACAGTCAACGGTCAACCAGTAAGCGGGAGGGCCCTTGCTATAGATCCATTTTCTTCAGATAATGCATTAATAATACATTATCTTTTGACCAAAAACGACATACTCAAGCTTGCCGGAATGAAGGAAGTTGTGGATGATAGTAATAATACAATGAAATTTACACTCATGCCTATCTCTCATGCCTCCAAGCAGTCTTCTTCAGACATAACTACCGACTTTGGAGCTATTCATATATCACTCAACTGGTCACCAAACCCACCAAAACCAGGTTCAGAAAGCAATTTAACACTGAAATTTAATGATGCGCAAAAGGATTCTTCTTTAAATGCTGATGTTAATTATAGATTGGTAATTCGTTCAAGCGATGGAAAGGAGATTATTCGCAAGGATAATCTCTTTGCCTTGAATGGCACAGGCAGTGTGAGTCTGACCATCCCTGTCAGTGGCGTCTATCAAATCGAAGTTGATGTCAAATCCCTCAAATTCTCAGGTCAGACAATAACGGATCAAACAAGAAAGGGTTTGGCTAGAGGATTTATCGTATTACCATGATAGCGAACTCATCAAAACTTTAATGGCTCTGGTAATTCGCCCTTTTTTGTTTAAGAAGCCTCCTCATTTTCTTCAAGATTGTTGAGACTCTTTTGTATATCCAAATTTGGCCAAAAGTATTTTTCGAGAGATAAACACTGGCTCAAACTTTCAAACCGCTATTTTAATATCGCCCTAACCTATCCCTGGTCTAGATTCGTTAATCCCTTTTCGTTTTTCCAAGTTATCTAATACTTCTTCGTACTGTCGGTCGAACGGCTTGATATCTATATTCATACCTTCAATTCTCCCAAAAACTTTCACAATACTTTTTGCCGCAAGGGGTTGTGGTATTGTCTTGTTTGATATCTCACCATAAAATCCTATTGCCTCAATATTTCTTTGGGCAGCCATTCCCAAAATGAGACCGTTGAACCACGTAATTGTTGAAATTTCATTACCAATAACATTTATTCTGAATTTCAATAGCAATTCTCTTAGAGTGGCAGTGGTCGCAACCGCAACAACCCTTGGTTCCTCAGTTAGTTGTTCATTAAATGAACCGCCGGCTGTATACAATCGAGTAATCCCACCGATAGACATGCAGTAGTCAAGAAAAGTGGTGCACAATCCAAAGAGCTCCCTTGGATCTTCTGGTTGGTTGTTACCAGAAAATACCACCAATTTTTGTATATCGCTGTAGTAAATGTTGTACGTATCAATCACATTACCAACTAGACCGTCCTTTACACTCACCCAGGGTTTTTCGACTGAGGTAATACTAGCTACCAACTCAGCATCAAATTGACTAGCTAAGAATGTAGAAGTTAATCCGCCTACCCTTCCCATGTCGGGGAGTGAGGCAAAAACAACGAATGGTTCTGAGTGGACCTCCTTAACTATGTTTAGCTTTAGCATGCCTTGTCAATATCATATAGTATACTCTCAAATGGTGTTAAAATGTTTATTCGTCAATGCATCGTGGATCCGATTCATTTTTCGGTCAGTTCGTAATTCTATAGAGTGGCAGAACATTGAATTTGAATCCTAACGCAGTCTTTACGAGAAATATCACATATTTTTTCTAGAGTTTAAATATTCATTTATTATTAGCTAGATGTATTTCTACAGGTTGGACTCAATGATACAATCCCTAGTCACCTCCAACCCATTTCTGACGAGTCTAGATCATGATATTGTCGACAGTACTCCCTTTATTTTCACGTTATGTGATTCCGGGGGGATGAAAATATCAATAGCTACGGTTTTACCATTTTTTGCGATCTTAGCATCCGTATCTATTTTGTGATCTAACAAAATCGTCAATGTGTGAATATCTGAAACCTGAGGAATTCTCAACTCAACGATACCACCTGCAGGATTATAATGATCAGCCAAAAAAGTCAAACTATCATCATCTTTATTGTATTTGAAATCGCTTATCTTTGCTGCACTTTCTAGACTATAGGGTAAGAATTGATCATTGCCCAAAACCAATGTATTTATTGGTGCGTTAATATCGAAACCAGCACAGCTGAAATAAGTTGCCTTGGGTTGCACCGCAGTATTAGGTTTGGCGACATAGTTTTCAATGTCACCAGGTCTTAAGATAGGGATTGTAATAGTTTTTACCGAGTCGATTTGTGTCCCATCTTCTTGGTGGACTGATGCATACACACTAACATTATGAAGAATAACGTTACCAATGTTTTTTACTGTTCCCACAAGGATTTTACCTCCTGTGGCATTCATCGTGGTGTAATTTTGAAGCAACACTTCATAAAATGGCGATTGAACTTCAGATACCTTTTCAATGAATGGTAAGTTAATTGCAGAATAATTCTGTCCCATGTCGAACTTAAATGGAGACTCTGTAAATGGATAAACTATACTTCCCAGTGTCGTATTGTGCAAAACTTCGGAATCTCCTGAAGTATTAAGAGTTTTTAGTGCTACGATAATTTTAAGAGGTACGTAACCCTGATTCTTAATTAACCCGACCACATGCGCATTTCCATCAGAATCAACGTAAGAATAGGGCTTGGATATTTGAACTTGGTCGTAGGAGTAAGCTAAATGGACAAATGACGAGTTTGCACAAAGTAAAGTTAAGCACGTCGCCGAAATAATGACCACCAGATACAGGATAGGGGCCTTGTAGCGCATAATCCTACTAATCATCAAGAGATATTTATTGCAATAAGTATCAACCTAATCGTTCTATAAGCTAATTGCCTCTAGACGGAAATTATTGATTTATTTATTGCATTTTTCTGATTTGTCCATTCTAGCGGGACGTTCAGAATTACTGACACAACAATCAGTAGACATTGCTACCCCCACTCTCTATGAATAAAAAATCATTGTGTAGACTATTTACTTTAAATGCTTTATAGGCATATCTTCAGGAAAAAAGGCAAATTGTTTTCACAAATGCCCTTTATCTTCTCAGACCAGAGCTATTGCGGTAATTGATTAATTATCCCCCAGTGATAGAGTCGAAAGGCTTCATTGCTTCGGGAAGACTATCGACTAGATCTGTGGCGATCAAATGTAGACCGATTTGTTCAAAAGCAAGACTTGCGGCAATCCCGTTAAAGTACACCGCCATTGCGGAGGCATCAAAAGGGTTCATTCTCGCCAATAAACTTGAGGCAATACCGTCTAGCACATCCCCTGTTCCACCCACAGTCATTGCGGGGGTACTCCTCATGATTGTTGCCAAATTTCCTCTTCCGTCGGCTATGATATTCAACCAGCCCTTGAGGACTATTGTGATCTTATATTTTTCAGCCATTTTTATGACATTTGAAATCATCTCTTCTTTATTCGATCCAGGGGCTTGTTGAAATATTCTTGCGTATTCGCCAGCATGCGGCGTCACAATTGTGTCTGATGCTGTTATAATATCAAGAACATCTGGAATCAATGCAGAAGCGTCTAGAACTAATTTCGTTCCTTTATCGATCAATCGTCTAACTAGTAACAGTAGCGCTTCTGGTTTGGAAATACTCATTCCCATTCCAATTGCGGCTGCATGTGGTACTTTTGGGAGACTGCCGAGTAACCTATTTGCGGAACCTACCGTAAGACGGTCAGCCGGCATGGGTAAAGCAATAACATTTGGAGAATAGGATCGTAATGTTGTCGTAATTGATCTAGGTACTCCGGTATAAACCAGATCTGTACCTGCTCGTAGTGCAGCCAATGAAGCCAGAAGAGGTGCTCCATGATAAATGCTACTTCCGCCAACTACAAGAACAATTCCATTTTCGCCTTTCTTAGAAAATACATTTCGAGAGACCATCTGTCTTTTAATGTATTCAGGGGTAACAGTGATTATATTTGGCATTATAATTGACATACTCGGGCTTAACAAAAAAACTTTCCGAGCTCCTACTTAGTCTCCTGACAAAATGATCATAGGAAATTTATTCACCCAACGTTTACCAAGTCAAGTAGACTGCAGAATTTATTGTGTTCATCATTCAATTTACTTTTTTCTAATTGATGATATTCGTATTTCAATTACTGATGTCTTGTATTCTGTACATATCATTAACTGTAGTTGCTAAGAAAAAAATTGAGATACGCTAGGATATCGTCGTACCTCCCAAAGAAAATATCGCTTAGGCTCAAGAACGACATCAATTGATTATCACCATTTTCAGTCTATCTCGAGTTGGAAAAATTTAGGTCAACAACTCTCACTTGAGGAATAGACAATTTATTATCCTATCATGAATGGAGGCAATCTTATTACTTGATGCCAATGCTACTAAAGAATACCTATTTGATACAGAATAATTGTATATCCTACGTAATGTGACCTTATCTAGACTAAGTTCTTATTGACAATACGGAGAAAATTTTAAATTTGTTACTATGTCACATATTACAGGTAGCAAATACGTTTTAGATGGAGGATATTGAATTTTTATTTTCTAAGCTGGAACAAATTCTGCTTAATATTTTTAGGAGATCCAACTATGGGTATATGGAAACCACAGGATTTACAACTATTTTTGTTATCAAGACTCCATGAAGTTATACTAAAGCCGTATCTTTCAACCGCTACAGCTTTGCACTTCGGACAATAAGTGTGTTCAAACTTATGCCCCGGTGTATTACCCAAATATGCGTATTCGAGTCCTTCTTTCTTTGCAATCTGGTGATGCTTCTCAAGTGTGATAATGGGAGTCATATCAAATTCCATCATTTTATAATCTGGGTGAAATCGTAAGAAGTGTATCGGAGTATCCGGACCCAGTTCATTATAGACAAATTTGCATAATTTTCGTGCATCATCAAGATCATCTCCTATCTGAGGAACAATTAAGTCAGTGATCTCCACATGTATTTTGGTTTTCGTCTTTATTTCTTTAATTGTCTGGAAGATTGGTTCTGCGTCAGGAATCCCTATATAACGCCTAACAAATTCCTTATTTCCACTCCCCTTAAAATCGATGGTGATGCAATCCAAGAAATCGTTCATCATATTAACAGATTCAGGTGTATCATATCCATTGGACACGAATATGTTAAAAATCCCTTTTTTGTGCGCTTCTATTCCACAATCCTTCGCAAATTCCATAAAAACTGAGGGTTCATTGTAAGTGTAAGCTATTCCTTGGGCTCCATAATTCACTGCATTCAAAGCCACTTGTTCAGGACTCATCTCCGTCCCTTCAATTTTCCGTCGTTGTGAAATATCATAGTTCTGACAATATTTGCACAACCAATTGCATCCCGTAGTTGCAATCGAGTAAATAGCTGAACTAGGCATGTAATGTGTTACAGGTTTTTTCTCTATTGGATCTATTTGACCAGCTATGACCCTCCCGTAACTATATAGCCACAACTTGCCATCTGTTACTCCTCTTATGCCACATAATCCTATTTTTCCTTCAGGGATCTCACACAATCTAGCGCAGGCGGTACATTTCATCCTGCCGTTTGAGAGCTTGTGGTAGAGTTCAGCCTCTTTCCCCAAAACAACCGAAGAGTCCACTATATCCATTATAACACAGTACGCGTTTATAAATCAGCCTGACTTGAACCTCTCAGACCATTAACGAAATATTTTCCAAATTAGCTTCCACGATCTATCTGTCTAGTATAACGAATCTGAAGTGACCAATTACATTATCTCTCCTCGCACGAGCTTATACTACAATTAACGGGGGTTTTTGCTTCTTTTTTTACACTCGATCTTTTGATATATTGAGTTGATAGCTTAGTTTAATTATCATGATGCATGTCATGATAGTGATAAATTGATGGATGGAACACAAACCATCTAATAGCACAGCGCAACTTTATTACTTGATATCCCGTCATTGATTGAAATTAATTGGTACCATGAACCACTTTGCAAAAAATGTTTGCATCCCCTGAGAGATCACGATCATGTCATTGCTAAAAAAAAAGACATAGTTATGATTAAACAATGTACTATTGGGGTCTGCTTTTGTACAATATCTATTGACTTGAGATCTTAACCTAGGTGAAATTGTTAATCGAGGAGAACTCTAGCCGTTAGACAGATCACTATAGGCTTTTCTCGAAATATTAGTTGTAATCAACATGTCCTGTGCTGCCAAGCAACGGTGAACGTACGGCTACTTTAGATTGGCATGAAAGTTTTTGAACGTTATTGCCGAATGCGACTGGAGATAGTATGGAATCCTGTTCTTGGATAGTTGAAGTGCCACCCATAAAATTGCTACCTAAACAGATACTAAATGTAGACAAAACATAATTTCAGATCGACTTATTCATGCCTTATTCCTCATCGTATAGTCAAATCATGTTGATTTTTTTTAAGAAATTGAGGAATTATCATAAGCATTGCTTAATGCCTCCAATTATTTCTCTATTTGATTGGTATTTGGTTAGACGCCTATTTCCTTTGCAAGCATTACAATCTTTTTTCCATCGCTTGTTAGTCTATTGAAGACCTTGTTTTTAACAGTCTTCCTGTCTACCAGTCCTCTTTTCTGGGCCTTGAGAAGTAATTTGTGCCCGTATCCATACGCTCCTAACTTTGTCAACAATTCTCTCGTAGGGTATTCCCTTCCTTGGCCTATGGTTTTGAGTACCTTGACCATCGCTCTCTCCTCCACTAATATTTTGAGTAGTCTTGCATCTTTCATACCATGGTTCTATACGTATAATTATATAATCGTTACGCATTACCAGAAATTGGAATAATGGGCATGATTCGTGGCATCAGTCAAAATCATGTATGGAAGTTTTAGTAAGCAGAAAATGAAAATTAAATTGGTTCAAGATCTAAATCCTTCTGTTGAAAATTGTTTTCCATGCGCTAGTCATATTTATCTTTTGCTTGTATTTAGGTAAAGGTAACGATAAGAATAATAAGAATGATTGCGACTTTTCTTATTGCTTATCAGTCTCTTGCAACAGAAAGATTACTATGTTTGTCGGCAGGACTAAACTGATTGTTCTATCAGCTTGAATGGGTATCGGAAGGTCTATAGCTAATCTGCCAAGCTTGTCTGGTACACTTTTATTGTGTATTGCGTACTTGGGTTGAACAAAAACCTTTTAAGAGTAAGGTTTACATCACAAGGGTCCAATCCTAGTATCAATCTCTGAGGGATAACACTTAACATTTAGAATAACGTATGTTATGTAAATGTCTGACGGATAACACGAAATGGTTTATCAATATCTATGCTGCATAGTGATGGATATTTCAATTATTACTAGTAATAGTTTTTTTCGCATCAGTAAAAAGTATGTCTTATTATCATAAACTGGTAATTATTAGGCACTCCATGCCCGTAGTTTCGTTCCAAATTTGGAACTCGACTACAGTGAGATAAACCTAAACCTTTTCACCAGATTAGCTTATGAATGTTTAAATGAGGATTTTGTCTATAATCTAGTATGTCCGCGAGCTCAAAAATAAACGAAAGTCCTTCACATTTCATGGTCCTTGAAGCAATAGCCCAAGGTATTGATTCAATTGATAAGATCTCTAATGCCGTACGAAAAAACAAAGATGAGGTTAGCTCTATAGTTAACGATTTAGTTGTCCAACGTCTGGCAACTATGATTGAGAAGAGGCGCTTTTTTGGAGGCAAAAAGTTAAAAATAACCATAACTGAGACGGGAAAGAGTCTTCTAGGTATTAAACATGAAGAATTAAAACAAAATAAGCAGAAATTGGAACAATTGTATGAGAGTGGGGACAAGCAGCAACTCCAAACTTATATGGACTCTAACAGAATGTGGATGCCTTACATGTTATTTTCTGGGCTAATGAATGTATTGTTTTTCACCTCAATGTTATCCTTTATGGGAATGACAATGAGTCCATCCGAAAGCTTAGTTGCAGACAATAGTGGTAGCAGTTCTGATGCTTCTGATACTGCCGGAACTGACAACCAGGCTGATGCTGGTGGCACATCCGATTCAACAGATACTGGCGATATGAGTTCTGACGGCGGAGGCTTTGACGGCGGAGGCTTTGACGGCGGAGGCTTTGACGGCGGAGGCTTTGACGGCGGAGGCTTTGACGGCGGAGGCTTTGGTTTTTAGAGATATTCTAAGCCGAGCCTTCCACGGATTTTAATCAGCTGAACTTTGTAATAGATCGATTATACTTGGCTCTATTTGATGTGTCGATCTTCGTGTTCCTTCCTTCGGAAATTAGTGTAAATAACGACTCTTCTATAATACAAGAATTCTATTTAAGGATCCTACATTCATAGAAACTATTGGAAAACAACAATAGTTGATGTCTTCCATCATTCATGATTGAAGTGCCTGATTCGCGATTAAATCAATATAAATATCATCTCCAGAACACAAATTGGCATAACAGTAGAAAATACGTATATGATTAGATTATCATCATAGAATATGTTTAAAATATTCTAGTTTTCTTAGTTGTCATGTGTCGTTAGGCGCAAAGTTGAGCGGAGAAAAAAGGTATAGGATAGCTTCATTTTTACCAAGTTCCACCGAAATACTATACGAGGTTGGCGCAGGAGATCAAATAACAGGAGTAACACATGAGTGTAACTACCCTGATGACGCTAGGAGCAAACCGCGGGTTATAAACTCTGCATTTGATCCCGCCAATATGACTAGCAGAGAAATCGATAATGCAATAGTGGGATTAGTGAAGGCGGGGGGAGATATTTACACTGTAGATGAAAATGAATTGAAAGAATCAAGACCAGATCTCATTATTGCCCAAGGTGTTTGTGAAGTATGTGCACCATTTACCAAAGAAATAGATCGTGCAAAATCTGTATTAGGGTATGATCCAGATGTACTGGTTCTTGATCCTCATGATCTGGATGATATCTTGACAAGTATAATGGATGTAGCAAGAAGGGTTGGGAGATTGGATGAAGGCACGAAAGTAATAGAATCATTGCTGTATAGAATAAGTGATATACAGACGAGAGTAGGAGAAAGAAGGACCAAAAGCAATGATTTTGCAAATACCAAAAAAAGAGACGACCCAAATATTGTTTGCATAGAATGGATTGATCCTTTCTTCAGTGCCGGACATTGGATTCCACAGATGGTGGATATCGCAGGGGGTCATAACGGATTAAGCACTAGAGGACAACCATCCCGTCGTATCTCCCTGGAGCAAATTGTCGAATTTAATCCGGATAAAATAATTCTAATGCCCTGTGGGTTTGACGTAGACAGAACCTTAAAAGAGGCAAAGTTACTAGATAATCTTTCTAAATGGAACTCCTTAGAAGCTGTACAAAGGAATGAAGTTTATGCCGTAAATGCAAATGCGTATTTCAGCAAGCCAGGACCAAGAATAGTTACAGGATTATCTATACTTGCGAAGATAATTGACCCAGTAACTTTTGCAAATGTTAATTTGCCCCCAAATTCATTCACCAAAGTAATAAATATTTAGAAGCGAAGCTATTGGGATTTAAAGCTATTAGTACTAGTTACAAATCTTGTTTCCACTGCAGCTCGAATTCAATGGCAACTCCCAATGCACAATATCAGTTATGTCATTCGCTTCAGTATTTGATGTTTGTAGATCAGTACTTTCACTATTGGTTGAGCTGGATAGACCTGCGTTCTCGCCTAGAATTTACTCTATTCACTTTAGAATAACGCAAAAACGCCTGTAATATTGTTTTTACTAAAGGAAAAAATACTAAAAGAATTAGAACTGTAGAAAAAATCAGAACCTTTAACATAGATCAATTCTAGTAATGAGCTCGTATTCGTTTCAACGGTTTTTGAAGCCTCAGTATAGATAAGGTAAAATTAGTCCTCGGATTTTAATGTCATCATATGTTCAATCCATTCTCTGCTGCAGTTACCGCTGCTGGATTCGCAGTCAACGCTGGTTCAAAGGTTATTCAGATTGTCGGAAAAAGGTCTAGCAAGGCGAAGCTAGA
>JAKEIK010000134.1 GCA_022545895.1 Nitrososphaeraceae archaeon
CCTTAAGAAGGATAACTTCACCAAGCTTCTGTGTAGTGATAGAGACTATTTCATTCCTAAGATCCAAACCTTTATAGATTGAATTAGTGAGCGAACTACAATTCCCGAGGATTGTTGATTTTCTGTCATGTGGGACGTCGGAATATTTGAACCAACTTGTCGGAGTCGGAGCTTCATGTTCTTTTGTTTTGCTAGCTGAGCCAACAGGTTTTGACATCACGTTAGTGAGAAACCTAGGCCAGAAGTCATATTTTTGATAGAAATGGATATGTTTAGGACTGTGAGAAAATGTGAATAACCCGATATGTTTTGTTCCCAGTCTTTCAAATATTTCCAATGTCTTATTCAGCAGATTTTTTCCGATCCCTTTATCCCACAAGTCTGGACGTACCGTGAGCGGTCCAAAAAATCCCACACTACCCCAATTCGCAACAAAATTCGATCCTACCAATTGCCCATACATTTCAGCTGCTAAAGATAATGAGGGATCTGCTTTGAAACGAGTCCTGACAAAATCTGCATCCCCATAAAAAGTCCCTGGATCAAGTAATCCAAGAAATGTACCAAAAGCAATTCTAGAGATTCTATCCGCTTCATCTAGATCAACCTCTTTGAGCGCTCGGATTATAGGTTTCATTGTTAGTACGTATGGGTTTCTGCTTTACTAACGTTTTGAGAAATCTCCTCTTGAAGAGTATATCAATATGAATCGGCACTAATATCGATGTGATTGGACTTTATAGCTCTTAAAGATCTTCACTCATAGGAAAATTGGTATTGCATTGATCACATATCCATGGGGTAACTAAAAGAGAGACAAGTAATTATTATGGTATAAGGTTTGAGGATAAAGTGAAGTGAAGGGATATCGAAAACTTACACTGATTACTGCAATGCTAGGATTGGTTATTCTAGTACCGTTCGTAGTAGGCTACGCATATATCAATAGTTTAATTGGACTCCCAATTTTAGGTCTCTTTCTTGGCTGGCTATTACTTTATGTATTTCTTCTCCTTATTGTAAATATTGCCAGTCTCTATATTGCCTTTAGAATAAAGAATACGAAGATTGCTGGTATCCTGTTAATAGTATGCGGAGTTGTTATACTCGCTTCGATAAATTACTTCGGAATTCCCTCGTTTGTCTTATTTTGTATTGCAGGAGTACTTGCATTAAGAGAGAAACAACATTCTCTCATCTTATCAAAAAAGAATAGAGGTGGGACTTGAAGGAAAGACAAACAAGTAGAGTGCCTTTTATTTCGCATTGTATAATTTTTATGTTACTGATCTTGAAGAGTATAAACCTGTTTGAACTTTTAAGTGTACGTCTCCATGATTTCACGCATATTCCTGAAATATAGGTGGCGGCCATGCTGGTGCTACTTATGCCTGTCGATAGTAATTAATTTATTTATTTAGACTATGCAGATAAATTTTCTGTTATACATTCAATTTTCACATTCAACCCCAATCCTGTAGTATATGAATTAACAAAGTTCATATCCTAAATTAAGGGTCAGAATCTGGTTAACTATTTCGTAACTAACTATCTTGGCTATCTTGACTTGACTTTTACTTGATATGATTCTACAAACTCTTGCTGGTAGTCCTTAAGACC
>JAKEIK010000135.1 GCA_022545895.1 Nitrososphaeraceae archaeon
ATGATCTAAATTTGTAAATTGTGGTTTCTAATTATCGATTCTAAATGTTGGTACAGCTGGCTCCTGCTCTATTGATGACGGGTATATACATTATTGCTACAAAATTTGTATAGGATGAACCACTTTTAATCCTCAATGCCTGTCTAGTTCGTAATATTACCGCTTATTGGCAAGTCCTTCGAACATGTTACTCTCCACAGTTCCCTTGGTCAGAACAAAAAATGTTAAGTTTTCCTGGAAATGGCTAAGTTAATGCCAGATAAGCATATTAAACTACGGACCATTAATTTGATTCTCAAGTAGGTAAATTCAAGATTTACTTAGATATTTATACCGATATCCCTACTCATCGGTACAATAGATGATAGAGACTAAAAGTGTATCAGACGAAAAGAAAGACATAGTTAAGAATCTCTATGTTTCGGGTATCTCCGAGGAATTCATTGCAATGCAAATTGATTTAGAAATTCCCGTAGTTATAGCCATCCTGAAGGAACTTGGTGTCTATAAATCGTCCGAAGGATGACTTCTAACGGTCTGCCCACATGTATTCATCTATTCCCTAAGACTAACATTTGTCTGTTGTAAGTTGGAAATCTGTTTAGATTGTGTATACTGAATATTGATTATCATGAACAAGCTGATGACATGTGCCATTGTTTCTCACGGACTATTCATATATTTTGATACTAAAAATTAAAATTAACGCAGAGTTAATAATTAGGAGGTCAGGATGTGTAGTTATTAACAATGAGTAAAACAAGTATGCCTAGTAGAATTTTTGGTACTGTTATGGCACATGGCATACGAGGACGTATGCTTTCTAAGACGGAGCTTCAGACACTGGCAGAGTCAAGGGATGTAGACGAATTAGTTACGAGAATAAAAAATACAGTATATCTCGATGCCTTAGCGAAAGTTTCAAAGCCATACACCGCCGAAAAAATTGAGGGAGCTTTAAGAGAATACCAGGTCAATATACATTCCAAGATGCTGAGTGTTACGGGTGGATCATCGATCCTTAGCGCATATTTTCTAAAGTATATTACTTGGAACTTGAAAATAGTTCTAAAGGGTAAAGCTCTAGGCAAGTCATACGAAGAACTCGTACCGAAGGTAAATTTGAGAGCTGAAGAATTACTTGGCAGACGAGATATTGTCGTCAAAGCGCTAGTCTCAAAGAATTTAGACGAAGCAATTGGTGCATTAGCTGGAAGCGACGTTGCCGAAGACGCCGCAAAAGCAGCGGCAATTTATAAGGACAAGCGTGATCTCAGAGTGTTTGACACTTATCTTGATCGCACATTCTTTGTTCATTTAGGAAGAGGGATGAATGCCGAGTCCCAGTCCTTAGACGTAAAAAATATTGTGTCCACCGATATCGATTCCTATAACGTACTTGCTGTCCTCCGAGGTAAATTTTGGGGCTTGGCACCTAACGATATCAGCGACCTAGTGGTCACTACTACATCTAAGGTTACAAGGGATACCCTAATGAAGATGATCAATACAGAAAAAATCTCTGAAGCCATAGGAGAACTCGGTAATACCGTTTATAAAGAAATTATCCCACAAACTTTTACCAGTGATATAGATGCGATCACGCAGCTTGAAAATAGCTTTGAAGCCTTGGAACTAAAAAGAGTGGTTAGCGCATTTAGATCGATGTTCAATCTGGGGATAATGGTTGCAGCGCTAAAACTATTGATGATTGAAGTTAGAAACTTGTCAGCTATAGCTTCTGGAGTCGAACAAAAAGTTCCTACAGAGGCAATAGTATCAAGATTAATTATACCAACTTAAAAGTACTCAATGCCTTGAATGGCATCATTGATTACTGTGCTTGATAGGAGTGCTAGGAGCGACGTTGATACTTTGTTTATTTTATGTATCTTGTGTCCTTAGGAGCGCCCATCCTTCCAGATAATATTTGAGTAGAGCATCTTAGGAACGAGCTTCTTGAATTCAGTTCCTTCTCCCACATACCATTTGGGAAACCATTCGTATAGGTGCAATCTGATGGTCTGAATATACACAATCAATCCCTCGATCAGCATTATTCCTATATTTCCACCAATCAAAACTGCTATACCCCCACCATGTAAATATGACGTGTTTACGGTTACGAGTAACGCTGAGTGTACTAAGAGCATGATTCCTATCCTAGTATAGCTAATCACATTTGAGAGTACCTCAATGATTCTCACAAGAATGACTTCTATGACAATTCCCATGATGCCACCCCCTTCATCATTACCGTGTTTAGCAGCCTCTTCCTCTTCTTTCTTTGCACCATATATCATTACAGCTACTGTAGCTATAATTATTGGAGGAGCCGCCTTTGCAACTAGATCAACAGTAACCCAGTCGCCAAATATGAAAGTGAGCCAAGGTACTGGTTCGGTGTGAACTTGGCCCGTAACCCCGAACATTCCAATAATGTCATAACCTGAGCCAATAGCAGCCAGTATGAGCGCAACTACTGCTAGAAATTGAATAATTGTAGGAATATCGTGTGTCAGTACGAAATTCTTGTTACCGTCCTGTATATCCTTTCTAAGCCTGAGGAAATGAGCTATTAGTATGTGAACGATCCCAATAGCTACTGAAACCTTCAGTATCTTAATTACTTGATCGAATGACAATTCTGAGACATTTAAGACCCCAACTATACTTCCTAATGGTTCAAACACCGGTTTCAATATGGCTATCTCCGTTACATGAAATCCAAACACTTCTCCTGTTGCCAATCCTGCCAGAGCAGCCGCTGCGCCACTTGTGGCTAGCAGCGTTCCCCAAGTTCTAATTGAACCATTTCCTCTTTGTCTCAACAGCATACCAAGCCCGAATAGAAGTAGCCCATGTCCCAAATCAGCGAACATGATACCATAAAACAAGGGCCAGACAAATGCGATGATTGGAGTAGGATCCGTTTCACCTAATCCTGGAGTACCCTGACTTTGAGTGATGACCTCGAAAGTTTTTATATATTTTTTGTTAGAAAGAAGAGTGGGAATTGCAGTCTTTTCTTTTTTGACATCCGTCTCCGTCCACCCACCAGTGGCAACCATCTCCTCCTCTATTTGCTTATTCTGAACTGTGACATCCTCCAGGATTGACACATAATCTCTCGTCAGATTCTTGAATTTTTTTTTCGAATCGTCGGGTATATAGCCCTGAAGCATTGCAAAATTCTTGGTCCCTGCGGGTTTTCTAGTAGTTTCAAGTACATCTTTTGCTGCTTTTGCGGCCTCGTGCAGAGACAGAATCTTTGGTAATATTGATGATTTCTTTAATGCTTCAATTTTCTTTGACAATTCCTCTGACTTTTTCTCAAGTTCTTTTACCTTGGTTTCACACTGGGCGTAGGCAGAACTTGGATTTTGTGGTAAGTGTGAGGGAATTTGAATGGGATGCACATTGAAACTTCGAAGTACTTTGATAATTCTTTCTGAATCTTCATTTGAACCTATGATTACAATTGATGATTTTTCGTCATTCAGCTTATTAGTGTAAATTGTCAAGTCACTAAGGCTTCTTTGAATTTCATCTACATCTTTTGAATCGACGAGGAAAGTTTCAGCGAAAAACCTTTTGAGATTTTTAAAAGAAGAAAGGTCCAAATTGAAGTTCGCTGCAGCCTTGAGAGCTGTAGCAATATTCCGGTATTCTTCCAGTTCTTTCGCAATATTATTCTGCATTGCAATTAAGGATTTGGGTTCTTCAAGTATTATGCTACTTTTCTTTTCCAATTCTTCTATGAAGCCTCGAATATCTTGAATGGCGTAATCGGTTTTATCTCTGGGTGCACCCTTGAACATAGTTGACATTACGCCTGTTTCCAAGGGGATGCCCAATGCTCTAACGACCTCGTCTATATCCTGGAACAATCTTTGGGCCTTTAGCATGAGATCGTCCATATATGGTTGTGAAAATTCAGATGAGCTTGGGAGTGAATGGAAAAATTCAAGGCCCGCCAACTTGCTCACTGCTTCCTGCGTCTCTATCCTTGGCAAGATAACTGTCGCCTTTAGTAGTTTGGCCAGTCCCATCTCTTTGGGTTGTCTGATGGTTCAGACTCTTTAAAGTCTTTCCTTTTGGTATCTACGGAAGCGACCTTAGCTGACAGTCGAAATCGGATTGCATTTTGATATGATGGTAAAGTTATGAAAAAAAGGCATGGTCGGCTTGACAAGAATGACTTTATTTTAAAGCCAAGGTATGAGAATTATCCCCAAGTAATCAAGGTACAGCTTTCAATACTATTTACGGAACCTTGAATATGCTTCAATAGCGCTGAATCGTGGTTTGTTCTATTTTTCTGCTTCTACTGTCCCAGGATAATGAACATCATAACGATACCGTATATTGCAATTGACTCTACCATACCAACAAAGATAAACACCCTAGACTGCATTTTTGGGTTGTCACTGATCGCGGCTAATCCCGCAGCGCCTACGAATCCAAGACCGATACCTGATCCAGCCGCTGCCAAGCCAAATGCCATTCCTGCTCCTATCAGCTTTGATCCTGAATCTGAAGAACCTGCCTTCTCACCGGCCTGTTGAGCATATGCATTAAGATCAGCTGCCAAAGTACCACCGAAC
Source organism: Nitrososphaeraceae archaeon (assembly GCA_022545895.1). Taxonomy (GTDB): domain Archaea; phylum Thermoproteota; class Nitrososphaeria; order Nitrososphaerales; family Nitrososphaeraceae; genus TA-21. The sequence continues at coordinate 4,608 of JAKEIK010000135.1, forward strand.
ACAATTGTTAAAATGGCCAATCCGATTAGTATGTACTTTTGTCCAAATGCATAACAGTTCATATTGGTTCGACACTTAATGCCATATTTAATTATAACTGCAAGCAATTGTACAATTCAAAGGTAATTACTCAACGTTATATCCCTCCAATTGTCTTAGAAATGAAGTCTAAACATCTTTCTTTAAATTCCTAAATTACACTAACAGGTATTAATAGTCGCGATATCAAGAATTACTGCTTGTCTTCTAAAATACAAAATAATAGTTGATGTTGGAGAAAATCCACTGACAAGAAATTTAGAATTTGCAGATAGGAATGGTTCTTCTTAGGCAAGGACAAATTTTAGTCCTTTCAATGAGAGGTTCTAAGGAAAAAGAATTAAGGTATCTCCAACTAGTTGCCAGCTAATCACAAAGTTTAGGTGGCACTAAATTAGGATATGTTTATTACGGCGTCTTTGAGAGTGCTTTCTTTTTAATAGAGGAAAATTCTTCCTTTATCTGGGCTATCATTGAATCATGTTCTTTTTTTAATTTTCCGCGGGATTTTTCAAAGAATTCTGATATTTGGTCAATACCCATTCTAAAACAACCTCATTGCAATGACTTTCAAACTTGTTCCAATGCCTTTTTCCTATCTAGTACTACTTTAACTTTCTTTAACCTAACAAATTCTTCACGTTCGCGTTCCTCCAGTGTGGCTTTGATAAAGGAAATAGCCTCCTCATAATGCGGTATTATGACGAATTCTAAAGCATTAATCAGCTTTTGAGTACGTTCCAGCTCTTTGGCTAAGCTGAATATAGCGTTTTCGTATTCTGCTGCTTTGCAAATTTTTGGAAGCATATTCTTTATCAGCCTTGCTGCCTTGTCTACAAAAGCATTGGTCTCTGTAAATCCGTATGAGAGATCTTGCCCACCCTCTCTAGTTTTAACACTTAACGTTGGAATTTTTACATCTACAATACGTCTTACATTTACATCGACTTCCATTATACTGGGAGTGGAATCAGCAATTGATTCAACCGTAGTTGTTCCAAGTGTCATATAAGAGTCATACACAGCAGAGTAGACATTACTCAAAGGAGACCAAATGTCACCGCGTGCCTTGTTTGCCTCTTCTATAATTTCATCTATCTTTTTTAAGAGAACTTCTCTTTTGTCATCTAATATTTTATGCACCATTCTGCCTACCTGAAGCGATCGTCTTATCTTGATTAATTCGATTTTTGTAGCAGTTACCCGCTTGCCAAATGACATTTTGACTTACTCGCTTCCATCATTTGTCGGCTTTCTTATGGTACTGTTTAACGTGCTTATCCTTTATCTTGGTTAATTCCCCTTCTGGCAGAGTAGACAATATAGCCCAAGCTCTCGCCATGGTTTCTTCTAGATTCCTGTTTTCATCGGGGTTTTGTTTTAAAAAGTATGACTCAAACATGTCGCCTGCGTCGAGATACTTGAGGTCAACGCCAGTCAGACCAGCTTTTCCCACAATTTCGGCGAGCGCTCTTACTTCTTGGGCCCTGGAATATAGATCGTAGAGTTGATTACCCACCTCCATATGATCAGACCTTGTCTTTCCTTCACCCACACCGTCCTTCATGAGTCTCGAAAGAGACATCAAGACATTCACTGGAGGATAAATGCCCTTTCTGAATAAATCCCGTCCTAGGACAATTTGTCCTTCTGTTATGTAGCCGGTTAAATCAGGGATAGGATGAGTGATATCATCCGCAGGCATAGATAGTATCGGCACCTGAGTGACACTTCCGTTCTTTCCCTTTATTCTACCGGCTCTTTCATAATTATTTGCCAAGTCTGTGTAAAGATACCCTGGATAACCCTTTCTTCCAGGGACTTCCTCTCTGGCAGCGCTAATCTCTCTGAGGGCTTCAGCGTAGTTTGTCATATCAGTTAGTATAGCCAATACATGCATCCCTAGATCGAAAGCCAGGTATTCTGCCACTGTTAATGCCACTCTAGGAGTAATTATTCTCTCTATTGCTGGATCGTCTGCGAGATTCAAGAATAAGACACTTCGCCTCAAAGCTCCTGACTCTTCTAGACTCCGCTTAAAATATTGGGCCTCAGAATATTGCACTCCAATAGCTGCAAATACAACCGCAAAATCTTCCTTTGTTCCCACAACTGTAGCCTGTCGTGCGATCTGTGCAGCCAATATACTATGTGGCATTCCCGAGCCAGAGAATATCGGAAGTTTCTGGCCGCGAACCAGCGTCAACATCCCATCGATAACCGAAACACCGGTCTGAATGAATGAAGTAGGATATTCTCTGCTTTCAGGATTCATTGGTTCGCCATTTACATCAAGAAACTTATCGGCCACTGGGTCAGGCAGACCGTCATTTGGCCTACCCAGTCCATCAAAGACCCTCCCTAATAGCTCTTGAGATACTGGCATCGTCATTGTTTTCCCAAGGAATTTGGCCTTTGTGCCTGTTATTGCAAGTCCGGTGGTGCCTTCGAAGACTTGCACGACGGCCTTTCCGTATCCCACTTCTAGTACTTTACCTAACCTTCTATCTCCTTCAGTCGTTTCGATTTCAACTAGTTCGTCAAATGATGCCTTAGTGACACCATCAATTATGATTAATGGACCTTTAATTTCAGCTACTTTAGTGTATTCTACACCGATCGATTCAGACAGTGACTTCCACCTCACGAGCTAGGGTACCCTTAAATTCTTCTGACATTCGTCTGTCCAACTCATCTAATTTGGGCATCTGATCATCTGGAATTTCAAATTTAGCCTTCAACAACGATGTAATAATAGGCATGGCCCGAATATCTGCAAGTGACTTTCCTCCTTTTAGGGAATTTTGGGATTCTTTGTAGAACTTTACCATCAATCGTACTAATTTTAATTGCTTTTCAGGGCTGCAATATGTGTCGATTTTATCGAAGGAATTTTGTTGTAGTATCCCAATTTTTATCATCCTAGCTACTTCGAGAACTAATTTTTCCTCATCGGGCAACGCTTCCGGACCTAGTAATCTGACTATCTCCTTTAAAGTATCTTCTCTCTGAAGTATATGATACGATTCTGCTCTAAGGTCATACCAATCAGCGCTGACATTCTCTTTCCACCACTTGGATACATCTTCCAAATATCCTGAATAAGACTGCATCCAGTTTATAGAAGGATAGTGCCTAGAATAGGCAAGCCTCGTGTCCAGTGCCCAGAATGTCTTTATGAACCGAATTGTATGAGTGGTAACAGGTTCTGTAAAGTCAGCTCCCGACGGCGACACCGCCCCGACTATGGTAACTGAACCCGCTCTTTCTGGAGAACCCAGAGCTCTAACTCGTCCTGCTCTTTCATAGAATTCTGCCAGTCTAGACGCAAGGTACGAAGGATATCCTTCCTCGGCAGGCATTTCTTCCAATCGACCAGACATCTCTCTCAGGGCTTCTGCCCATCTGCTAGTTGAATCGGCAACTAATACGACATCGAATCCCATATCTCTGTAGTACTCTGCAATCGTAACGCCAGTGTAAATTGATGCCTCTCTTGCAGCTACTGGCATGTTACTAGTATTTGCAACCAGAACGGTCCTCTCCATTAGTGGTCTTCCAGAGCGTGGATCGAGTAGGTGGGGGAACTCTACGAGTACTTCTGTCATCTCGTTCCCGCGTTCTCCGCAACCAATGTAAACTACAACCTTTGAGTCAGCCCACTTTGCTATTTGATGAAGGGTTACTGTTTTGCCTGTTCCGAAGCCCCCCGGAATAGCTCCAGTACCTCCTTTCGCTATTGGAAAATATGTATCAATAATGCGTTGGCCTGTAATGAGTGGAACTGTAGGATCGTATCTATCAGTATAGGGCCTTGGACGTCTTACTGGCCATTTGTGATACATCTTTAGTTCGGACTTTGCACTATTTTTACCTTTGACATATGCTACTGGATGCTCTAGATCGTATTCGCCCTCCCCTACAATTTCAGTAATTTCTCCTCCTGGATGAGTGGGTGGTACCAAAATACTGTGTGTTAGGAGAGGAGTTTCTTCCACTGTACCAAGAATAGAACCACCTGCTATCGAATCTCCTTTTTTCAATAAAGGACTGAATTTGTATTTCTTGTCCATAGGAACTGGAGTGGTACTTATCCCCCTTCCAATGAAGGCACCTGATTTTTGAGCTATATCATCCAGAGGTCTCTGAATGCCGTCATAAATTTTTCCTATGATCCCAGGACCTAGGAGGACGGACAACGGTTGACCAGTACCAACGACAGGTTCTCCTGGTCTCAAACCTGATGTTGACTCATAAACTTGAATAAATGCGGTATCACCAGTGAGTCTAAGAACCTCACCAATAAGTTTCGTGTCGCCGACACCTACGGTTTCATACATTTTTGCCGATGACATTCCATCTGCCTTTACAGCCGGGCCGCTAACCCAAACAATTTTACCTTTAGCTACCATTCCCTCAATCGCCCCTGAGCAGTTGGACTAATTCCTTCCTTATTAAAGGTTTGAGCCTTTCAATTTGAGAGTCTAGGGAATTATCAAGTGTCATTGTTCCATCGCCAGAAACTGCCCTAATCCCACCAATTATGTCTATTGGCTTCTTGGAAAGGGTTATCTTCACTTTGTTTTTATTGGCAGATAAATCCGATAGAATTTTCTTTACTATCTCTAAATCGTTCTTATTGCATTCTATGACTACCTCTGCGGAACCAAGTCTCTGTGCGCTTTCTTCGATCATTCGCTTCAAGAGATCCCTGTACTCCTTTTCATTATATGCGGAACCAAGTTTTTGTTTTGCTTTAGCAAAAATATCGTTAATTGCTGATTCTATCAGAAGTAGTTCTCTATTTCTTGCGGTTAGACGGCTTGATCCTATTATTTGTCTCTTTAGGTTTTCTGCTTGTTTTTTAGCTGAATGTATAATCGCATCGTATTCGGCCTGCAGTTTTGTGCGAGAAGCATCTAGATTACTTAACGCCTCTTTTAGAGATGAGTCTATTTGAGCAGTTAACTCAGAATCATTTTGAGTCAATACTTTGTCAATAGTTCGCTCTAAGGAAGATGAACTCATTCAAATCTTGGAAAAGGACCGCGTGATTTTAATCTTTTGATAGAATCCCTTGACACAAAGGACTGAACGGATATTTCCAAAATGTCAGATATAGTATGTCTAAGATCTTAATCATTAGATACTCGAAATAATGTTTCATTCAATTTATCTATCCATGATTGAATTTCGGTGATGTGAGTACCTATCCAATATACCTTTGAGCAACTTTTACATTCAAAAAAAACTTCATAATTATTATAAACTCCCTCTTTGATCTTTTCCCTAATCATCTCTTTCGACACATTTATCAATATGCCATTACACTTGGAACATCGCGCTGAACTCGGATCAAATTTTATTTCTTTATGATGATATTTTAGAATCATGGCAGCATTATGCAGATCATCTGATGAAGTCAACAAGACTGCTGGGACCTTCTTGTTTACCGTTCTAGAGAACAATTCTCTATCAGCGGTGAGAATAGTTCTTTTTTGTTCAAGCCCTATTTGAATCACATCCTCGTCCTTTAAATCTGATGCATAATAGGAATCAATACCAAGTATTCTCAATTTTCTAGCCAGGCCACCAAACATAGAATCAACGACGTATTTTTGGCCTATATTATTGGGTGGTATCTCCTCTACACTCTTCACAAGTAAATGTGCCTTCACCATACATTAACAAATCAGACCATTCTCCGCATTCGTCACAATATCCAGATACGTTGGAAGCAGGTCGGCCAATTTCACCCCTGATAATTCCTGCTTTTTCTGATACCACGTCCACTAATTCTGGCGTAACTGCGATGACATCTGATGCCGAAATGATACCAACCAATCTTCCCTTATAAATCACACCTAATCGTTTTATATTATTTTTTCTCAAAACACGTGCAGCCTCTGTAATACTTTCCTCTGATTCGATTGTGTGAATTGGCTTCATTATCTCTGAGGCTTTTATCAATCCCGGTTTAATATCTTTAATAACGCCATTAGAAACGATATCCCAGTCAGTCACGATCCCAAGAGGAAGTTCATTTCTGCTGATGACTATGCTTCCCACTTTCTGGTCGGTCATTTTAAGGGCAATGTCCCTCAACGTGTCTTCTGGGCTGGCAGAGATTACAGGGCTATTCATGATGTCTCTAACCAAAACTCGGGTAGTCATATTCGCATCAACATGTTCCCTTAGTTGTTTTTTTGCCACATTATCAATTGAATCTATCTCTTTAATTGCTTTACTGATTGGTAGTGGAAAACTGCAAGCTAGTGTGAAAATATCAATCAAGAACTTAATTCGTTTGGACATAAATCATGATATGCTATTTAAGTAGCAAAATAGCGAGCTCTTTTACTTAGGACGGATCTTGAACCGAGTCGAATGAGCCTCCCTTTCCTACTGACAAAATCTTTGAAGAACCCGTGGGAAGAATTTTTATTAAATCATCTATTGTAATTTGCTTAATAAAACTGACCAAGCTAGGTTCTGATTGTGCAAGCATCTTTGCAAATTCACTTTTTATTTTCTTGGCCAATCCCACTACGTCTACTGCTCCAGGAATCAATATTGCATGAACAACGCTTCTATCTGGAACCGCTTCATTCGGACCGCAAATTATTGAATATCTAGAATTCCCAAGCCTCGTTAGACCAATTGCTAATTTCAAATCTATATTTTTGACAAAATTCTTTTTACCTTCTATAACAAAGGATCCTTTTGGCAAATACTGTCCACTGGGAGCACCTTTTTTTATTTGCGAAGGGAACACCCAATATGCGTCTGCCGTAGAAAGACCCTCTTTCCAGGCCCTACTAAACGAGACGGTCGCCTGGGCAACTTGCTTTATATCCACAGTGGAATCTAGTTTGTCTTTGCCGTTTTTTAATAGAAAAAATGGAGAGCCGTGGATCTCGGCATGAAATACAATGTCCCCGTCAGTCAGATGTTTCCTTA
>JAKEIK010000136.1 GCA_022545895.1 Nitrososphaeraceae archaeon
CCTCGATAAGAATGCGTTATGTGGACAATGTGAGCGACTACGATCACCGAGTCTATTGCATTGGCTTATCAACTGCACTTTACGTTACAGGTGCTTATTTGTAATGATAACAGTAGGGGATCTTCTAAAGGTAATTTGTGATGACAAATCCCTGTGTATATTTAACACAATCGGTCTAGCTACAAATCACGATAGTGATATTCTGATAAGGAACATTGGACTCAGTCGTAAACAATTCTATATGCGAGTCTCAAAGATGATAGAAGTAGGTCTGGTAGTAAGATATGGTCGAAGATATAATCTAACTACACTAGGCAAAATAGTCTATCATGTGCAATTGGTAATTGGAAATGCACTAAAGGATCATTGGAAACTCAAAGCGTTAGACGTATTGAACGTCTCGGAGGGTAGTATTCCTGTTGCCGAACATAAAAAGATTGTTGATTCTATAATCGATAACGAAAAAATTAAGGAAATGATATTAGTAAGACGTGCTTGATGACATCTTTAATATGTTGATTTCATAGAATCGAGTAGTGCCATAGATAACAAAGTTAAATGTTCTATAGGAACTCAAAAAAAGGCAATATAAGGGAAAGAGCTTTGAAGATATAAATAAAAGGAAAAAATGTAGTCGGGATCCGTAGATTGATGATGGACTAAGCTAGACGTACTTAAAATCTACTTTATTAGGTTAATTCATTGTCTAAATAACTTAAAATACCTACTTTGGGAATACGTGAGCATGAAGTCTCTTGCAGAAATAGAGTCGCAAATCAAAATAAAAAATACTTCTGATAAATCAACGAAAACTTGGCATGAACTTTCAATGCTTCTAGATCTGCAAAAGCAATTAACTGTCTTAAGAGAAGCAAAGGAAAAAGATAGGAAGCAAAAACTTTCGGTTGAGCAGATTCAAGAGGAATTAAACCCAATATACGAAGGGTGGTATAATTTCCTAAAATGGTATCTTGAATAGTTAACAGCAGTTTTGCTATCGAATTAAACAACTTTAAGTATCAACTGTCATAAGTGACAATAACCACACGTGAATTGTCATAGAGATAATTGATTTTAGTGCTCTAAGCCCATAATTCATCTGGTCGAGTTTGAACTTGCATTCCATACAATGTCTGTAAGCAGACTTTAAGGGCAGTTTCTGACAGAAATGACATATTTTGCAAACAATCGATTATTCTTTCAGCTACAAGGCCGAAGTCTTGTTAAAATTGTTTTTACCTATGAACTCCTTAGTTATGTTCTTACCGGAGAGATGATGGGTCATCTGTTTATCGGCTTCAATATTGCAAAGTCTGTTTTTGAATAGTTCCAATAAATATTTGATTGACATTGGAATAAAATGCATATTTTTGCGTACGACAAATAACCTAGCATTGTTGTTCTAGCATCCATTTCTGAATATATCTAAACTACTGTTAAGACATAAGTAATCAGCGTAACCTAGTCATATTATGAAACAATTGGTTGACAAGAAATGTGTAGATACGCTACTTGAACTTTACGGGATCTACGACAGACATAGAGATTCCATTCTCTGGCTTCTTGAAGACTTCGATGCTAATGATTACGAAGAATACGAACGAAAGTATGCGGGCGCCTCCAAGGAGAGATTTCATTTTGTAACGGTATGTGGATTTTTTGAATTGTCAGGTGTCCTAGTAAAAAGACACGTCATAGAAGGAGATTTTTACTTTGACCTATTTAATCCCGCTCCTTTTTGGCACAAAGTTAGGCAAGTCGTAGAAGGGATGAGAAAAAAAAGACCCCACATATATGAAAATTTTGAATTACTAAACGAAAAGAGGAATGTGTGGACAAAAAAGAGAAGAAGTTGACTAATTCAAATGTTTTGAAGAAAAAGGATTAGACCTTAAGGCGCTTCGATGACACGATTCAACTATATTACTGAAATAATTCTGATCTTTATCAAACAATTAATTTTCAATTTGTTTTCATTGGATGCTGAGAATGAAATTAGAACGACGGAAATAAGGAGAGAAAACATCAGTCACTTATGATTGCCGAATAATCTCTAGCAAGATAATCTGAACATTTTGCATTCATTCTTATATGGGAGTGACGCTATTTCGTCAGTAATGAGTTACGGTAGAGATAGAGGATCTGGCGGAGGATTTAGAAGGACTTACAATTCGGGACCGAAGCCAGTGGAAGTAGGAAAGGAATATGAAGTGCAAATATCGGAAGTAAGCAACAGAGGAGATGGAATTGCGAGAATTCAGGGATTTATTATATTTGTAAAGGACGGAAAAGTTGCAGACAACGTGAAGATACGAGTCATTAGCGTTGGGGATAGATTCGCAAAGGCAGAATTAATATAAGATGAAGAAAGGTTAAATCCAGTTTATTTTGATTTTACTTTTTTATTAGTACGGTTAACCAATATGTTTTAGAATGACAGTACCCAGCTGGAGAGGTTTCTCTCATAAGGTATCCACAAAGTTACACAAAAAGTAGTAAGTTGAGTACCTGCTATCTATATGGAACCTGTCAGTTAAAATCGGCGTCTTTGTCCGCTATCGAAAGTGTTTGTCCTTGGTGGAAGTGGAGCGTCATTTTCGTGCCCTGGATGAGTTCTTATGTGAGACCAGTATTGCGAACTTGTTATGGGGTTTTTGCAAACAGGACAGTTCGCATGACCGCATTTGTGGTGCCCTACAAAGTTAGGATGAATTGTTACATTGCATTGATTGCACTTATTTGTTTCCAAGATTTTCTCAAAATATTCTACTACCTGGTATTATTAGGGTGTATCGGTAAACAAGCAATATTTGACATAGCGTACATTTAGGAATGCTATACTTTTTCGGTTGCCAAAGTGCGTTGGGAGGAGACATTAGAACACTGAAAGTAAAAGATGAGAGAAGTAGGAGCAAGAATTAAACTCTAGTTCTTTGGTTTTTATTTTCATTTATACCGTGTAAGTTCTACTGTGGAAAGAAAATTGCCATATAGTCTAACTACTTATATTCTCTTACAGAAAATAATGAAACAAAGAACTGGATCAGAGATGATCTTGTTAATTTCAATTGCGACAGTAGCAGCAGCGCTATTGACGCTAATTGGTCAACAGGCAAGTTTTGCCCAGCAAAATACTACAGAAAGCCAATCCGCCGAAAAAATGGAAATGAGTAATATGACCTCTGCAACAGGACCTGGAGGAGGACTTCCGTCAATGTCAACACCGGGAGAGAAAACTTTCTACGTGTTTACGGCAGAAGTTGCAAACGTTAACGAGGATAAACTAAAAATCGCAGGGGACTCATTTAATGTCAATACGCTTGTTGCCAACAAAGGTGACAAAGTTACCGTCAAATTCTATAATGTTGACGATGTGCAAACAGAAAGACATTCGTTTACTATAGGTGATCCATACAAAGTTGATATCGATGTAGGGTTCGCTGAAAATGGAACTGCAACATTCACTGCTGACCAAACAGGTGTGTTCACCTATTACTGCAAATATCATCTCCCCGTTATGACAGGACAATTAGTGGTACTCCCATAGAGCATATCTCTTCAGCATCAACCAAAAGATGCTGAACTAGAGCCTCTGATAGGAACTAGGCGTACTGAAACAATGTTAATATGGTAATTTTCTTTTACTTTTCTTTTTATGGCTACCATGATTAGCCTGTCTAATTAAGGACAATGCGTGATTGTCTCAAGGCCAAAGTGCAACTAGACACTTGGTTTATCTAATGGGTCTGTTTAAGTTATCCTAGTCATGTTTGAGTGTATGCAATTTATTTCTAGACGACTGGATAATATGGGAATGTAGGGGTAATTTGAGATGACCAACCAGGTAAAGAAAAAGATCGATACAGCCAATTCAACCTTTGAAGGGATGAAGGAACAGGGAAGAAAACTCCAAGAGGAACGATTGACCAAACCTGATGCATTTTACACTATGGAATTCATTGATGTAGAAGACCAAAATAGCAAAATACTAATTCACATAATGCCCGATTTTGAGCGAAAAAGCGCAGTTCTCAAAGTTAGTGCCAACTTTTCTGAAAGACACCTCGAATGTTTAAACTGTGCCGTAGAAATGGCACATTCTTGGGGACTAAAAACGTTCCGTGCAGACATCCGTGGGCATTTGACTGACGTACATCTAACTAAAGATGACAAGAAATAGCAGCAGGAAAGGAGTTTTGATTTCAGAATCACACCATCATTTACAAGCCTATAAACATGAAGTTAAATGACGTCGTTACATTCACTTTTACATTTGATGGGCCTATTAGAAACGGTTATTTTTAAAATGGAAAATAAGATCGACACATTACCAGTATTGCCATAGGTTGGGATGGTTTAAGAAGCATAAGCCGTTTATTTTTACAAGTTTATTCAGGCGAAGACCAATCCATGTAGTCTTCTGGGGCATATTTATTTTCGTGCCCTCTCGAACACAAGTGTGGGATGTCCGTTTTAGTCAATTTTGACACCAGATCTTCTTTCTTATCTTCAGCCAAGTAAATTCCTGGAAAAACCTCGCCACATGTTTTACATTTTAACATAAGCATTGGCATTCTTTAAGGACACATTTACGATACGATCTTTGTATTATAGGTGTTGTGTTTTTTTAGTGTCTCAGATGACTAGTTTGTAAAGGTAAATCTCCCAATTCTTACCAATATTTTTTTCCAAATCATGTCACATTCCACTTCAGTCTTAATATATTATTCTTAGCCAATCCTTCGTGCAAAATATCCAATGTCAATACAGTCATGTGCAAATATATACAACACTCAGGAGCATGCCAAGGCTACCAATTATGTGGAAACATAACAGTATGAAATTATTGCTTGCAAAGATCAGCATTGAGCGATCAATTGATTTTCATGATCCGGGCACACTCGCTCCAGCACCGTATAATGATTAAATGTATATCTGCAGCCACAAGCATATTCAATAACTTTCTTGTTGAAATCTATGTTTCCTTTTTTTCTGTTAGAAATCAGTTCGGACATACCAATATAGTAAACGTATAATTATATTAACATTATTCATCTTGAATTATGCAAAGATCAATAAATCACATATTATTATTAAAATTTAATCATAAATGGCATTGAAATGCAAAAAAATTGTTGTTAATAAGTGAAATTCGGTATTTCCATGCAGAACTTTATCTACTTCGCGCGTCTCTGCATAACACAAGTTAGAGGATCGTAATACTACGCCAGTAGCACCTATGAGTAAGGAGGAAAATCATTTTGACTTCCTCAATACAATTTGGAAAGTGCAATTAACTCATGGAGCTTTATGACAATACTAACATGGGTAATGAGGGTATCGAATGTAAAAGTAAAAATCTTTGCTGAACAGTCGCTAGCAAAGTTTATTCGGTGTTGGGTGCCTACTCCGAGCTAAGTGCAGTAAATTCATTAACATATGTTTACCTTAATAAATCAAGAAATCGAGAAATGACGGTAGCTGCAAACAGTTGGTAAGTACCAGACATTGGCCAATTCATTTAATGAGCGATTTATTTGCAATTTGAGAAGATGATCTATGATATTATATAGTTACTAAAGAAGAGACAATTCGCAATTCCACATTAAGGATATTATATATTTTTCTTGATTAGATAAACTCGCTCAACTCTGGTGTTTTTCTGCGTAATCTCTAAAGTTTACTTTACAAATTAGACTGAAGGCAACATAAAATTAGGTGCTGGTGGACTCCAAATTATACAAATTCACACGGCTAGAAATAGTTAAACACAAGGCAGTCAAAGAAAAGGCGATGATCACACGGTCCGAGAAAAGGAAGTCACGTCAATTTACCGCAGAATTCTTTGTTGTGTTTGTCACGGCTATTTGTTTTCTGATTGTATTAGCCGAAAGCTCTTTTTCGGGCTCCGCATTTGGATTCAGTTTGGCGACTGCAGGAGATTGGGGCTGTGGTCCTGATGCAACTAGTACCCTCACC
>JAKEIK010000137.1 GCA_022545895.1 Nitrososphaeraceae archaeon
GTATTTGTAAAAGACAATCTAGATAAGTTTGTGCCGTTGGGAAAACGACTTTGAATTGTAAGATTCTTGCTTATGGCTAAGTCTTCCACTTGATTGAACATCCAATGGACGGGTCAAAGTCCTTCTCGATTGTTTTTCCTGCCAGAGCTTTTCTTATATTATTCTCCATTATAGGTATTTTTGGAATTGCCTCGGGTTCGTTAGCATCATTAATTTTTCCGTGGTAAATTAGCCGTCTCTGATGGTCAAATAAGAATGGGTCGGGCGTACAAACCGCTCCGTACGCTTTTGCGACTGTTTGCGTATCATCAATCAAGTATGGAAAGTTCAAGGCATATTTTGTTGCAAACTTGATCATATTATTGAATCCCTCTTCTTGGTAGTTAGGGTCATTACTGTTTATTCCTATAACCCTTAATTCCGATGTAGAAAATTTGTCCATCAAGTCAGTAAGGTCGTTTATGCGTGCCTTTACATATGGACAATGGTTACAAATGAAAACTACAAGTGTGCACTTGGGATTGAATTCTTCCAGTGAATATATTTTACCATCTACGCCTTTCAGCCTAAACGATGGTGCACTCTCATTAATTTTTAAAACCTGGTTTGAAAGAGTTTTTACCATGTATATGCTTATGATCTTGGGTTATTAAATCATAGCACAACATTTGAGTTCACATTTTAAGTAAAGCGAGTATGGTGCGGATTTCCCTCTGCAACCACTTCCTTTCATTCTTTTTAAATGTGTTTAAGTTTTCATTTTGATTTTGATTTCCATTTTCTGTCTAGACAGTGGACATTATCGTGTCAATTCTGTCACGTTAATTTCTTTGACAAGTATTGTCACAACTCCATAGATAACTAATCCGAACTTGCTGAGATGCCATTTTCCGTGCCTCCGTACGATTAAATCTGTGTTTAGAAATTTAGACATTCTTCCATACTCCCTTCGTGATATTCCAACTTGAGCGATCAGATCTTTTGTTTTAGAACCTTGTCCTTTAGCTATTAAACTTAACAGTCCAATGATTTGGCATCGCTAATCGCTTCTAAAATTTCTGTTCGTGATGCTGCGCGTTTTAACGGTTTCTTCATTGTTCCTCAATATTGTTATTTGGAGCAACAACGGCTTTAACAAATGTAAACCGAAGAGAGTGAGGAGACATAACATAACCATTTAATGATGGCTGTCTGATCTTATGAGAGCAGGGGAAACAAATACATAAGATTCCGTATTATACTATCTGTCTCATGACTTCTGCTATCCGTTATTCTGGTACATCGGGCACCGATCCCGACTTTACTTGTCCCGTTTGCAACAACCTAATAATATTAAATTACACTAATACGACCAAAAAGGCAGGCGTAGCATTTCAGTGTCCATATTGTTACGAATGGTTACGTTTCGACGAAGTGTCCGGGAATAAACCCCCAAATCTCAGTGAAGAAGAAGCAAAACGCTGGCAAGTTTTGGAATTGATTCGGCTTGACAAAAACGAAGTGGAGAAAATCTTACAAAGAAAAACTAACACAGAAATATTTGAGTGGGAAGCATAAGTTTCATCATGTAATCACATATCTTGCGTCAGGTCCTACTTAACCAGTCAATTCATAAGTTCCGTCCTCTAAATTAGTGTACTTCCTTATCCGCGCCGGTGCAGTGTCTTATTACCTCCAGAGTTATTTCAAGTCCCCAATTGGCGGAGTATACAACCTTATCACAATCTATTTTGCTGATGTCAATTGTAGATGGAGATATACTAGACATTGAAACATTTCCTACTATCGCTATAGCAACCATAATCGCGATTATGATTCTCACGCCAATATTAATTGTAAGTGTTCCTAAATATAGTTCTCCGTTACATTTTAAGTAGGTAAAACAACTCTTCATGTCTTTAGACCTCGATTCTTAATTCGGAGATATGGAAGACCCAAGATCGGGCAATCAAAAAATAATAATCGGGTTGCTATAATTACTACTCGGTTGGCCTCACCGAATCGCCGCCATAGCAGCCCTCATATAATCAAGAGGATTATTATATTCGGCTATTTCGTATTTCAGGATTTCTGTTTTTTGTACTAATGTCATAATTGTGTGTCATTTATCCAGTCTGTCAATCAATACCAAGACGTGTAGTGCGGATTGGGAAACTTTAACACTTGACCTCGCTCAATCCATCAAGATTCATGATAGTTTAGCAATTTCTTTCCTTTCCGTTCCCCCAATAAAGTAACTCAGAAAAATTACACTTTACGCTCTTCGTCTTCCTCTTTCTCTTCCCCAGGTTTCCCGTATAGAATGTCATCGCGGAGGGTTACTATGCCGTAGATTAACGGCGCCAATCCCAAGCAGATGGCGATAGCGCCACCAATCGCGAATGTATCGGTATTATCACGAGGAGGGTCGACTATGATGTCGAATGTATAGCCAAGACCACCAACAAATATTATGATTCCAAGAACTATTAACACTCCGGTGAGTATTGTATTTGATTTTATTTGCATCGATACTTTTGGTAATTGGGGCCTAGAATATTTTAACATGTTAGTTGTATAATCAAATCGTATCGTATTTGTCTGTCGTTATAGTATAGTTAGACGCTCTCCGACTCGTGTAAGATGTATAAAATTGAAATAAAAATAAAGATTATTCTCGTTCTAGCGGTTAATAGCAGTTACAGCCTTTTCGAAATCATTCGTTAATTGTCTGAATTCTTTTATCTGGTCGAGTAACACCGGTTTATGACCCGAAGGCGAGTGTTCGAACAATGTAAAAATTCCTTCCTGATATAGTACCAGCCATCCAGGAACGGGATCAGGCGGTTGTAAGCGCATAACATCTAGGCCATAAGCATCTACCAATTCGCGTAAAGGTGGTGAATCCATATGTAATTTATAATAATCATACATTTGATCAAACATCTTTCTGTCTTTTTTATCCAAAAAAGATCTAAATTGTTTCCACCTTGTTCGCTCGATTTCCGCTGCGATTCTAAACGAAGGAACTGTTCTACCCACTATCACGAAACGTTTACTTTTGCTTTTAAAGAAGGGATTACTATAAGGAGAGGGAGATGGATTGAAGAAACCACGGAGTTACGAAAGGTACGAGAAGAAAAGTGATCGTTATGGAGGATCAAAGGCACCTAGGAATCCTATAAGCGTTGGAGAAGAATACATCGTAACCATTGAAGAAACTAGTAAATCTGGCACAGGAGTAGCCAAAATCAGAGGCTTTGTAGTCCTTGTTAATAACTCGAACCCGGGAGAAAGGGTAAAGATTAGAATTAAGCAAGTGAGTCACAATCATGCAGTGGCTGACGTCATTAGTAGTTAATAACGTCATAGTGCTGACTTTTTTGAAGTGGGCCTGTACGAAAGTTCTAATACATCGTAGGCGTGTTATCGTTCTTGTTAAATAAGGAGCAATCGTCGGGACAGGCTCTCAAGCCTAGGATTTTGATAGTGGACGACGAACATGATATTACCTTTCCATGGAAATTGGGTCTTGAACGACTCGGCTTTCAAGTTGATACATTTAACAATCCTATTTTAGCAGCCTCCAATTACCAGCCGAATATGTATGATTTGTTATTAATAGATATTAGAATGCCTATGATGAATGGATTTGAATTGTACAAGGAGATACGTAAAATTGATAAAAAAGTCAAACTATGTTTTATAACAGCATATGATATCAACAATGAAGATTTTAAGAAATCATTTCCTACATTGACACTACGGCACTTCATAAAAAAGCCAATCAGGACCCAAGATCTGGCAAAAGAAATACGCCAGAAATTAAATGAAGATTTTGAAATCATTAGTTGATCAAGATAATTCTATACCTTGACTCCCCTCTCACTCTCTAGCCGGTACTATCCTCGATATTAGTAGCAGGTTTGGATCTAGTGTTGTTATTTTCGTACAAAGAAGGTGTAGTTTTCTGGAGCTGGATCTATGATACGAGTGGTCTTCCACACATATGGCATCTTACATGAGACCTTACGAATAAGAATTCAGATTGCTCAAAGATTTCTATACATTCACGTCCACCTTCCTTACACATATGGCAAAAGAGTTTTGTCATTGATATATTTCGTGAAAGTTAGATATTAAGTTGATCTTACTCAGGGTATTATAATCGATCATTAATCCCTTCGGAGTCATACGTTGGTTTGGTACCAGTTTATTAGACTTTTAACAATCCAATTATTTTATTGTGCAATTTACAGTAGTACATCTGATCAAACATCTTTCTGTCTTTTTTATCCAAATAGAATCTAAATTGTTTCCACCTTGTTAAGTCGATTTCCTATGCAATTCTAAAGGAAGGTACTGTTCTAACCGCTACCAAGAAACATTTACTGTTGCTTTTAAAGAAGGGATTACTATAAAGGGAGGGGGATAGGATTCAAGCTTGAACTTCTTATCATTTTTTTTCAGTGTGTGATGCTCTTAAATGAAATATTTTCAAATTTTATGGATACTGTTGCCAAATTTGGCAAATCCATGACCAAAAGTATATTTACTTTGATAAGTGACCTTAGCTAATTATCATGTTTTCGGCATTACATTTGTTGATAATGGACGATGATTCCGAAGTTGCTTCTTTGTATAGATCCGTCTTAGAGGAGCGAGGGCATACAGTTACTCTTGTATGTACCGCTGAAGAATGTCTCCAAACGTACAGTAAAAGCCTAGAAAGAGCACTGACGAATAGAACTTTTCTCAGAGATGTTCAACCGTACGATGCCGTCCTCCTTGACTATAAAATGCCAGATAGAACGGGGTTGCAAGTAGCAAAGGAAATTTTTACAATTAATCCTCATCAAAGAATAATCTTCGTTTCTGCTTTCGTTGAAGAATGGATACTTGACTCCATTAAAGAACTGAAGGTTACGCCAGAGTTTTTACAGAAGCCGATTTCAAACAGGAACCTAATTGATGCAATAGAACATAAAGAAATTTACGAACAATTGGAACGGCTTAACATTGATGTTCAATCATTCAAGAAAGCAAATCTTAGTCATGAAACGTTAGAAAAAATATTGGTTATTGTTAAAAGCAGCAGAATCCGTGAAACCTTGTCTGCCGAATTTAAATTATTCCTAGAATGATAGATCTCAATTATGAATCTATGACAAAAAGCCTTTTAAGTTGTCCTGCGATTTTATCTAATTCATTCTATCTATGTTTTTTACATTTTCCCCAATTAGTATATTTATTACATTTGTAATCATCATGTCGATAATAATCATCACACGCTTCACATCTGTGTAAATGCCCTTCTTCGAACATCATCCCAGGATATACAATGATTGTATTTTAGTTTTCAATTAGCTCTTGATATATTCCCTTTTTCCAGTTCTCAGCACAAGTGATATTGCAGAAACCTATGAAGTCAGGGACTGTTGTTACGCTTATGAATTTTTTACAGTAGTGACATTGCAAGGTTCGTACTATTTGCTCTTCGAATATTGGCGTTACCATCGGGTACAATCGAACTATACTTTACTTAACAATTATGGGTAAATACCCAAAGGATTGCCAGATATCCAAGATTCCTTTAAAAATTTCAATTCAGAAGCAGAAAGGACGCTAGTTATGTGTTGATATAGACTCAGGACAATATAGGACCAATCCCAATGCCGATATGGATAATGTTTTCGTCATGACATCTACAATTGATCTAAATATTTTTTTCATAAATATCCAACAATGACAGGGTACATAGAATCTTGTAAAGTACTGTTATGAAGACTAAGCAATCACGTTTACAAGATGTAAATAGACTCAAAGTAGATATAGAATTATTGAATGTTCGAGTTTCGGCTCCGTTCACCGAACATCACGGGGAGAAAGCCAAACACGGGGCTGGCTAATTCTTCCCACTTGTTGTGGTCCTGTTAATCCTAATCCTGAGAATTTAATGGATTGGTTTACTTAAAAATTATCTTGGTCGTGATATTGACTTATTCTGTCTTATTACGGCAATACCTGGTTTATATCTCCACTAAATGGTTTCTTTGCGGACGTCTTCCGTTAATAGGAGAGTTCTACATAAGTAATTGTAAATTCACGATGAGCCTGTATAATAAGGAATATTGCAGAGGGTGTGGAAACAGTTTGAAAGTAACTTCACTATGCAATGTATGTTTAGAGCATGTTTCGTGGAAGTGTGGGAGATGCGATAGACTAGATGATGTTACCCACTCTCATACCTACTGAATTTTCAATCGATTGTTGCATATAGGACAGTATCTCTTTCTTTCTCTTTGAGCTTAAACTTCTGCACAATTAATTCATAATTTCATAACTAATGGACTTTGTAATTCAAAATGATAAAGAAGAAACTGCCGCACATCAACGGTTTGAATTAACCTAACTTTACTAATGCGACAGCATCGTTTTCACAAAAGTGACCATATCAGCAGGATGTTCTAGCGATGTAGGCATTATAAAGATGACTGTGAATAGATATGTAAGGATTAACTCTTCTTTCTATATCTGCAAGATAAGGATATTTTACTGTTTTTGATAACTCTTGGAGTTTTTCATATTTGAAATCTAAGAAGTCTGAAATACCAAATGATGTCTTGTATGGAGATTGATTAGGAAAATAATCCAGGTATTGTACTTCCATTGGGTTTGTTATGTTGACACTATCAGCACCAACTACCTTCTCGCGAGTAAGTATCTTCTGTGCTTCTTGAGAGTTCCATAGCAAGCTGTAAACATCTCTAGGTCGTGATTTGTGATACTGCTTAATTGTCATATGCGGTTGTTTTGGGATTGTGTTTGCTCAATCTTCCTCTCCTATCAAGGAATAATAGAGCAGCGTTAGCTTCAGGTATTACTCCGCCAGCGGAAGGAAGATTATGAATTAGGGCGCTTCATTCTTTGGCTTTTCTGGGCTCGCGCATGTACATTGCTCTTGAGGGTGTCTGCATCCAATGCAAATTAGGTCTTGGCCGCAACGGTTACAACTAGTCATACAAAAAACTGGTGTGCGTAGACTATAAACTATA
>JAKEIK010000138.1 GCA_022545895.1 Nitrososphaeraceae archaeon
AATGTCTAAAGCATCGTGAATACCAGAACCATGCTGTGCGGCTTCCTTCTTTCGATAAGCGATATCTGCAGGAATACCCAATTTAATGGCAAGATCTCGATGTACACGCTTGCCATAGACGTCATTTTTCCCAGTAACGTTAAGTTCAAGGTTTGTACGTAATGCTACGCGTACTACTTCATTGTCAAGATAAGGTTCTCTAATTTCTACGCTGTGAAACATTGCAATCTTGTCTTCCCTTTCTAGCGTTTCCTTGTAAAGTAAACTAAGATCATCTGCCATATGTTTACCTAATATTCGATATCCTTCACGTTCCACAATCCTAGGGTACCAAGAATATCCACCAAAGAGTTCATCAACACCCTGACCCGTGTACATTACCCTCATTCCGTCTTGATGGGCGGTCTCCACTGCAGCGAAGACCGGGATAGCAACCTCGACTTGGCCAACATTATTGTCCTCTATAACGTCTACTATTCGTGGTAGCATCGATTCAACTTCGTCTAAAGTTAATTCATTAATTCTAAGAGGCAAGTTCAATCTCTTTGCAATATCCTTCGCAAATTGGATATCGGTAGAGCCTTTCAATCCGCCACAATAACCTACTACTTTCTTCACCATGCTCTTCGCAAGATAAGCTACTAGAACACTATCGATTCCTCCCGAAAAGATTATTCCAATCGTATCGAGATCCATAGTTCGTTTTTTCATGGATCCTAATAGTGCTTTTTGGTAGGCAGATATTGCCTCATCCCTAGTACGATAGGAAATTTTCTTTCTTCTAGAGCCTGTTGACAACGGCTTGATCATCTCGTATTCCTTCAGTTTGAAGTTACCCTCGATCAGAACTAACATGCCAGGCATGACTCGTTTTATATCTCCCTTGGGCACTATTCTGAGCAAGGACTTTCTCTCAGACGCAAAAGCAAAAACATCACCGTTTTCAGTATAATAAAGTTGACGCACGCCGAGTTGGTCTCTTGCTAATCCAATTTGCCCTGTTTCCCGATCCCTGATTGCAAAGGCAAATATACCGTCCAGCATAGCAACCGTTTTTTTAATCGCATTTACAAAATTGTTACCTGCCTTGATATATTGTTCTATCAAGTGAACTATTACTTCACTGTCACTATCTGTATCAAACTTATGAGTGGCTGCTAGTTCATCTCGTATTTCTTTATAATTATAAACCTCTCCGTTATGCACCAAAATGAATCTCCCATCACAACTTTGTAATGGTTGTCTACCGGAACTACCCCCAACTATCGCCAGTCTACTATGGCCCAATGCAAATTCACCTGAAAAATGATTTTGGGAAAGTTCGCGCAAGCTTTTAAAGAACAAAATATCTTCTCCAAGTAGTATTCCTGAACCGTCCGGCCCTCTATTGGGCATACATGTAAGCATGTCAGTGATACTGTCAGCAACATCGATTCCCCGTTTACTAAGAATTCCCGCTATACTACACATCTATTCATTCCCACCATTTGTATATACGCATACATACGTTATTAACACTCGCCTCCATCTTGATCTTAATGTTCAATTTGGACATGAGATAAAATCTAAGACAATGAAGCGGCACGGTCCCTTATGAAAGTTACTTTGTATAACAAAATGGCGTAAAATCACAAAAAAATCGAGAAATTCAATTCTTAACTAATTCCCTTGCAAGATTATTAAATTGGGTTTCCATCTAGAGGATATTTTTGAACAAAATTGAGCATATATAGCATATTTGCTAAAGCTTTGTGAATAAAGAGATTCCACAAAGGTATTTTGCGAAGAACTATTTTTGCAATTCAAAACTATATTTCACTATAAAATAGGCATTAGATCCGATTACTTTATTAAAAGATCGTTAATATTTTGAATTAGTGATTTTTCGTGAAAATCAACAAACATGATGTTAATCCTGCTCTGTTAGTCATTGATATGCAGAATGGGTTCGTTAGTAAGGGGGGATCTTATGATCTTATGGGTATCGATACATCGACGTATCTCAATATCGTTCCTAATATTAAGAGCCTTATTCAGGTTTGTAGAAGTTCTAAAATACCTATTTTTTTTACTCAGGCGGTACGAGAAGGATCAGGAATAGATCTACTAACAAGAACACATAGAATCCTCCCCAAATCACGAGAGGAGAGAATAAAAATGAGGCCAATATGTGTGAGGGGAACATGGGACGCTGACATAGTTGACGAATTATCACCGCTTACCCAGGACCATGTTGTAATCAAAAGGCGAGATTCTGCTTTTCAAGATACCGAAATCGAGGTTTGGTTGAGAAGTTTTGGAATTGATGCTCTCATTTTTGCAGGTATTGACACATCCATTTGTGTGGAAAGTTCACTCCGTGACGCATTCAACCATGGATATGATATAATTTTGATTTCTGATGCAACGGCGTCCAGTGTAGGAAAGAATTACAATTCCACCATGGATAATGTTCGAGATTACTATGGATTAGTCATGAATCTCGAAGAGTTCAAATCTAATTTATCTTATGAAACTCTGCGCATTAAAAGATAATATTCGAGTTCCATAGAGATTGGAGCAACATTATTTTACGTCTTCAGTTAAGATATCGAATAAGAATTTAATTACTTAGCAATCCAGACAGCAGAGACTTTAAGCTTTTTTTACGACACGGCTTTTTTACCAAACGTTACTTTTGATTAAAAACATTAGACATTAAGGGCTATCCATTAAACATTTTTTCGTGTTCATATACCAATTTTATTTGATAGTTATCAACGATCAGAGCGATTTAGTGATCTCCCATAGAAGGTCATATATTAGATCAGTGTATGAGATCGGATTTGCGTTGGTCTAAGGGATCGTTATATTTTTATTGCAACCTAATTCATGGAAAATCCGGGAGTATTTTTGCCTTATAGGCTCTGCTAACGAAGGTATTTCAAGTTATCAGAATGAGATCGATTGTTGTAGATGCGATAGCTTAAATAATTAATTTGATAAATGTCTTTATGGCTAAAGTTCAACATTATAGAGGTCTTCATACCGATCTAGACCATATTTACGACGCAATAAAAAAAGAGATCGAGAGTCAGCCGAATCTGCAAATAGTATCGGAGTTCAAAGGAACTATAAACGATTTACCCTTGAAGAGCATCGTAGCTGTTAATAAATCACTTAAGGTAATTGCTGGTTCTCTGAGTGAAATACACGTATCTATTACAGGCAATCCTGACGATTTCGCAGTTGAAGTTGGCTCACACGGATGGTTTTCTAGCCTGCTTTTTCCAGGTGCAGTTGGATTAATAGTGGCAGGACCTATCGGATTAGCTGGTGGTCTTGCTGTGGGTGGAACTATGGCCTACGAATTTGAAAAGCATATTTGGAAAGAGATATTAGACGTCGTAAAAAGAGAAAGCAAGGTTCAACCAACATTGGATTCTATTGAGCACTATCATTCGCATTCGTAATTGATAGCAAACACTCATAATATTTTTTAAGTTGAAAGGATATTTGAAATCCTTCACACACTGTAATCCATCGCAAACTCAAATGAATGCATTTGCTTGATCCTATGGATGATTTCAGAACAATTCTGTTGCTTATGCAGCTGCTGCGTGTCTATAATCTAAAAAAACTTTAGCACAGATAACTTTAATACTTTAGTAATTTTGAATAAATTTAATGGGACTGCTGCATCACAATAAATTCGTCTGTGAATACGACAATCAAAAATTTAAGACCTACGATGATCTTATAGCACACACAAGACACGTTCACCATCACCCTATAGTAAAGTGTCGCGAATGTGGCAAGGAGTTCATCCACGAAAAAGACAGGTTACATCATGTAAGGGAGGAACACGCAAAGGAAGTAGATTATAGGACCCATAAGGATTCTTATAAGACTAAGAAGAAAGGTATTTCACCTCAGGAAGGAGTGAACGAAAACACACGTTCATTTAGTGACAATTTTTGATTCCCATCTACAGTGGAGACGTGTATTTGATTATAATCGGTATATGCGAAGATCAGTACAAGGGACTGACAGTTGACAGATAAAGTATTTACATTTTGCCTTAATTACCAATTAATTCAAAAACATGCGTGATTATGAATACTGGCTAAGCTTAGAATCCGAGTCTATTTATCATGATATTCATTCAATCAGTTCGCAAATCAAATTTATTGGATTATTCAAATGGGTGCAAAAACGCATACTACTCCTCTCTTTGATAATAAATATGGATTGGGATTCAATTATCTGAAATTAAACTGAGGAAATTACAATTTTTGGAGAGCCCTATTTTTGTTTATACTGTTTCTGCGGCCTTACAAGTAAATATAGTCCTATTACACCTGCCGTCGAGTAAAGGGATTTTAATCGACAAGATTGGATATGTGGTCGAACAATAAAACAGATCGTCAATTCTAAATGCTTGAACCAATCTTTGAAACTAGCTTCAGGTCAGGCCATTAATAATCACTTGTCATATAATTTCCATTCCTTGTCATGTGCATGATTTAATATACAAACATTACAAAGATGTGTGCCACAAACACAAGTCTGGCTTGCTATGTTGGAGCAATGATCGCATTTCATACCATTTCATTATACTACACCATATTACATTAATTATTTACTCTAATGACAAATTGAGATAACATTGCATTAGGTCTGAAACATTATGCATGACTATCCCAATTAACCGTAATCAACATTTATTATATTCACACCTTGAACATTTATCAGAACTTGTTTGTCATATTCTGAGGTTTCCATAAGTTGTTGAATTGTCCGTACGGCTTTATTCCTGTCCGGGCTATAGATCAACACCATTAATTCAGGTCACAACGATACTATAATTCCTTCTTAACTGAAAACCTTAACTAGGATTACACTCTAATAAGAATGGAGAAAATGTCTGCCGCCACTGAATCTACGGTGGATAGACGTGAGAAGTTGAGATGCGATATGTGTGGTAGGGTATTTGATACTTTAGATATACTTAATTTCCATAAACAATTGGAACATAGCGAATCGGCTCGGCCACCATCTGGCGTTGGCTAGCTAGCTGGTAAGTGTTCAAACCAGTATTTTTGTCTCATTTCAAGGGAAGGACGTTGGGAGATAGTTACAGTAGAAAACTGCTATTTGGCCCATTTTTCGTAAAATCATGGTATTGAATATTCCACACCGAAAACCTCTTGAATTCAAAATAATTCCTATAAATTTAACGATTATTTGATAAATTGGTCATGAAAATGTATTGAACGATTTATATTCATTGGTTAATTACCTTATATTTGTTAATGCAGCAAAGTGAAAAATTAGAATTATTACGCGATAAGGCTCTTTTTTCGATTGAAATAGAGAAATGTGTCTTGGCAGTAAACGATATCGCCAAATATGGTGATAAAGCTCTTCCTACATTAACTGAGATACTGACGTCGTCAACCGACTCTGAGGTGATTAGAGCAGCCAGGTCAGCAATAGATAGGATTAAGGAAAGGAAAAAAATCTGAGAGTATGAACTAGTAATTTGTTGTTGTTAATTTATTGCATCCCAAAAAGTTCGGGTTCAGAGGTAAACTAGTATGCTAAACTGTCATCAAGGAGCTGACTATTGTTTCCATTTTTTGTCTGTGTTGGATTCATACAGACAATAGTGATTTCCTATCGCTTTAGACATGCACGGTGTTCAATGAATTTGGTTCACAATTCTCCATCCTGAGGCTTTGTATTCCTGAAATTAAAATATAGAGATACATCATAGAGAATCTTTAGTAACCCTCCTAAAACAAATGGAGCGGCTAAGTATGAAAAAGATTGCAAAATATATCCAGTCACCGTGGGCGATATAGATTGTGCGATATTCCTTGAAATGTTAGTTATTCCAGAAGCTGCAGTTCTCTCATCTTCATTTACTACTGCAACAATGTATGACTGTCTTGTAGGAACATCCATTTGGGATAATGCCATTCTGGCAAGGTAGAATCCAATTGCTAAAGGAAATGTAGGCGCAAGTCCAACAAGAATTAGAAGCACATTAGAGGGTATGTGAGTAAATACCATAGTATTAACCAAGCCAATTCTGTCTGCTATCTTTGCCGCCACGATGAAAGAGAAGGCGGTAAGTACTCCTGCTATTGAAAAAACATAAGATAGAGTTATCAGATCAGCTCCAAACTTCATGAAAAACCATAAAGACACAATACTTTGTAGTACGAAACCTCCCGCAAAAGAATCAATGGCAAAAAGACCAGATAGTTTTGTAATAATAATCCTCGATTTTGCTGAAAGGTTCATCTTGAGTGGTTTCAGTCCAGTACTTTTCGCTTCTATTTCCTTCGTAAGCATAAGGTAAGTGAGTATAACACCAATTCCAAGAATACTGTAAAAAACAAAAAGAAATTTAATAGATTCAATTTGATTCAGTCCATATTCTTCCAGATAACTTGCAAGACTGGAGACTAAAATCCCCGCAGACATTGCTAACATTCCCACCATGTTATATAAAGCAAAAATTGTATTTCTTTTTTTAGAATCTCTCACTGTTTGTGGCAATATTGCTTGCTCTATAGAAAGGAAGGCTCCCGTCTCCGAACCTGTCACATTAATTGTTCCTATCAATGCAGCCAAAAACAATGCAAAATAATTTTCTGTTAGAACGAATACAGTGCCTGATGCGGACATTAAGATCGCATAGACTATCAGGGTTTTCCTTCTGCCTATCTTGTCAGCAAAGATGCTCGCTATTAAGGTGAAGACAACACTATTTACGAGGGTGGCTCCTAATAGCAGCCCGATAAGTATGTCATTGAATCCTAGTAGTTTAAGGTAAATTGCAAGAACGACACTTAAAAAGCCGTACCCAAACATTCTTAGAATTCTAGCAGTTAGTAACAGCTTCCCATCTTTTGAAAGCCACGGGATGGAGAAATCCATTTTGTTATGATCTAGGTGTTACGAATGTTTCCCAAATCGCTTTCGTAAAAATATACAAGATGCATTTTTGTCATTTGCTAATAGTGAATTGATCTAATGGAATTCCCCCTCCGTTTGGATAGAATGTACCAGTCAGGGTGGTTCCATCGTCACTAACTTGCATAGAAAGAAATCCGTAGTCGGTATCCTGTTGACTTGCAATATACGAGGGTTTTGTACCTTCAAACATTGCATGACTCTTGCCTGCCGTACCAACAATTACGAATATGGGACCCTTTGGATCCTTGTAATCATTAGGATTTGTACTAGTTATAGTGGGGTTGGAAGGATCGTTGTTGTTATAAGAGATAGGATATGTTCTTTGATAATTATGCACATGTGCCTGTATCACTATATCCACCCCGTAACTATCGAATAATGGATGATAGATATCACGAATGGTCGTGTCCGGCAGAATTATGCCTACTTCTGTAGGAGTATTATTCTGTTCTTGTTGCTCTTCAGAAGAAGTGGTATAAGCGGGTATATGATAAACTGGAATTATCCAATTGATAGAGGAATCTTTGGCGGCATTTTCCAGGTCAGTTTTTATGAAGTTGTATTGTGCAGACCCTTGCGTTAATGATGTATTTGTATCTATAATTAGAATGTGAATGTTTTGATAATTAAATGAGTAATAAGGATTTTCAAGATTAAATCCTTTTAGGTATTGATACAACAGTGCTTGTGATATAACGTCA
>JAKEIK010000139.1 GCA_022545895.1 Nitrososphaeraceae archaeon
ACCCTTATCATCGATTAGTATATAGGGTAATTGACTAGGTTTTGCATTATACTTTTTTAGAATTCCTTCAGCTTCCGCGTGACTTAATATTTCATGCTTTGGTTGATAAATGTGATTTGCTATTATCACTTTTTTGTCTTCAACCGACATGTTCAATCTTCTCCAGAAAATTATAACAAAAATAAGTCATCTCTGGATTCTATTTCATTCGCGAATATATTCCTTTTACTACTTGCTCTTTTGCTCCCAATAACATACAGGTAGAGGATTGATTATTCGTTCTTTCCAGCATTATCAAAGGCCTTCGGAGGGATTTGAACCCTCCTCAAGCGGTATCTGTCAACAGAATATGCTTCCGTAGCCCACAGCCGCCTATACTGACCAGGCTATACTACGAAGGCCTCTGGTTTGTGTTCTAAGGTTCATTATATAATTGTTAGAAGGTGTTCCACACTTTTGACTGCTCATGATAATAATTTGTATGCACCATTCCATACAAATGAAAACCGGAACTATCTCACCACTTTATCCCAATCATAGAAGAAATTATCTTCGTTTTGCATTCTCGTTAATCAAGGCAATGGGATCTGCTGTTTGAGCTGATATCTTGTAATTATGGCGAGACGTGAACCTACTTTCATATTTTCACGTTGCCACATCAAGGACTCCATGCATGGGTTCATCACAGGTGACTAAAACTTCTATTATTTTTTGAATGAAAATTAACAATTTTTTATTTACAAAGCAATCTAGCAATCTCGTGGTTTTGGTATTTCATTTGAATGTTCAAACTCAAAAGTTTAAATGCAATTTGAATTATCGACTTTTATGAGCTGTTCTGACGAATATGTTTCTCATACGTACTCAAACAATCTCGTACAAATATCACCTTTGGCGCAAGCAAAATTAAAAAAAGCAAAGTATGGTATATCCAATCATTCTGCGGTTGAACTTTGTCATTGGACAAAAAAATCCTTTACAAATGAAGGCCAGTGCTACAAACACAAATTTTACGGAATTTCTACCCATCGATGCATGGAAATGACACCAGCTGCACTGAACTGCGAGAATAGGTGCGTATATTGTTGGCGTCCGGCAGAGTTTTACGATACCCTAACTATGCCCGAAGATGTAGTAGACGAACCAGAGGTCATAATACAGAACCTTCTAAAGGAACGGAGAAAGTTGATAATAGGTTATTTAGGCAATAAGAAAGCTGACATCAATAAGGTCCATCAGTCCCTTCTTCCAGAACACTATGCAATTTCTCTTTCAGGTGAGCCTACGATGTACCCAAAATTGCCTAAGTTAATAAGGTATCTTAAGACACAAGAGAATACCAAATCAATCTTTCTTGTTACCAACGGCCAGGAACCTGAAATGCTTTATAGACTTTCCAACGAAAATGCATTGCCCACACAAATTTATCTATCAAGCAATGCTTCCAATAAGAGAATGTTTTATAAAATAAATAGGCCACGATATAATGATGCTTGGGAGCGGTGGCATAAAAGCCTTCAGTTCTTGTCCCAGGTTACTACCCGCACGGTCATGAGAATGACGTTGATTAGAGGTTATAACGACTCATTACAATTTCTCCCTGAATTTGCAAATAAAATTTGTTCTGGCAATCCTCATTTCATAGAACTAAAATCTTACATGCACGTGGGCATGTCTACAAATCGCCTAGAAGCATCACAAATGTTAGATATGGAAGAAATACGACAATATGCGAATGCATTGTGTGGTTTGTTACCCGAGTTCACTATTATGGATGAAAGCGAAATATCTCGAATAGTAGTCCTCCAGAACCAAAACAGATTCGTAGACAGGTGGATACAAGGATACGAGAAATAGTTGTATGTAGGTCTTTCCAAAGCGTAGAATAACATATTACAATGGTGTCATGAACTCGTCTTGAAGATAATTTGATGGCTAGATTTAGACTTGTTGAACGGCTGTTGCTCAGATAATGTTTGATGCACCCACGTGAGATTTGAATAACTTTGACATTCAGTGTAACCCCGTAGTATACACCATTTCGTCATCTTAGTAGATCTAAGACAGAAAGTGTGATTAGCATCAAAGGTATATAGTACGTCCTTTTGAGTGGTTTTAGATGAGTTGAAGTGCCCAAATCGTTACCAAGCAGTATTTATGGGACCCAGGAATGTGCGTGAAAGTAGAAGGCTAATTCCCGTTTTTAATATAATAGTAATAAGGAACAGCAAAGGATGAAGCAATAAACCAAAACGTATCTTGGTCGATACCTGTTATCATACGTCTCTAGAATGAAATATTTCTACAACTTGTGTTTTGGTGGCCAATTAAATGAACGAGGAATGGAAAACTAAAGCATGGCAAACTCCTTATGTTTTGTACCACAGTTAAAACAAAGTTGGATAGTGCACAAAAAATCTTTTTTGGATGGTTCCTGAACTCTACACACACTCACACAAGATCATTCAAGTAATAAAGAGCAGCATCAGTCTACATCGGGTTGGACAACACTACATACAATACCAATGAAATTCAAATGAGTTCCGTATACCATTCTATGAATTTTCTTAGCGCCTGACTTCTGTGTGATATAACATTCTTTCTTTCAATACTCATTTCGCCGTACGTTTTGATGTAGACCTTACCGTCATGGCCCAAAGGGATAAAGATTGGATCATACCCCCAACCATCTTTTGCAATCACCGGACTTATAACCCCGCTAACCGTTCCAGTGAAGATACGAGTACTTGCTCCGTTGTTAAATGCAATAACCGTTTTGAATGTAGCTGATCTGTCTGTTTTAGAAGATAACAGTTCCAAGATTCCTATATTTCCAATCGTTCGGAGAACAAATGAAGAATATGAACCGGGGAAATCATTTAGGGCGTGGATGAAAAGTCCGGTATCCTCAACTATCAATTTTTCTTTTATAATTCCATATGCCGCAACAGCCTTTTCCGTTGCGATTTCCTCTAGTGAGTCCGATTGTATCTCACGCAATTCTACTCGGAATAAGTTAACTTTAATATTATATTTGCCCAGAAAGGCATCTACTTCCTTGAATTTACTTACATTAGAACTGGCAAATGTGATTTGATTCATTCTTTGGTCTCCTGAAAGAGATAATATTTCATAAAGGACATTTCTCTAACTATCCAAATATTGACTCGATAGCAAAAAAGTGTATGGTCTTTATACGGTTAGGAAACTTCTGCATACCTACGTCTGAAGTCTATTTCCTCTAAAGTTTTTAAGATTTTCTTTAGTTCTTGACCCTGGATAGTTCTGCTGTAACCCTTCAGAAAGCTCTCATAAAAGTTGTAGAAATCTGAAGGATACATACTATTGAGAATTTCTTTGAGCAATCTGATATCTACCGCCTTATCCTCTATTCGGTTTGAATGGTAGGATAGACCAAAATCTATTATTACTAATTCATTTCCCAAAATGAAATTTGATGGAGTTAGGTCTCCATGGATAATATTGTTACTGTGCAGAATTGAAACACATTGACCCATCTTGAAACAAATCGGCTCTTCTAATACATCCTTTGCGTTCATTCCATTAATGTATTCCATAATTATTTCTGCTCTACTAGCATCCACCAAATAGATAAATGGCGTTCTTAAACCCATATCTTTGGCAAGTGAAATCATTCTGGCTTCATTAATTGTCCTCTGTTTTCGTATAGCTGCGTCCAGAATTTGTTGGCGATAAGATTTAGGAATTCTTATTTTTGAAATAGATTTCTTATCGAATAATCTTGATAGATATATGTTTGATTCCGCCCCTTTCGCCAAGAGCTTGATATACTGGTGCAATGGTAATATATCCAATTAAATCAAATAAAAATGTGGCACCTGAAGTAGATCCAAATCCCGGCGAAAAACTCATAGATGAAGAAGATTGTGCAGAAAATAGGCTTGGTAATGGGATACTAACTTTGACTAATCAAAGATTGATATTTGAAAAAACAGAAGGTCAACTCGCAACTCTTTCAAAGAAGGTGGGAAATGTATTGCTAGACATCCCATTAAATAGAATAAAAGCAGTCAAATCAGAAGGAATCATATTGACCAAAGTGGTAGTAGTTACTGATGATGAGAATTACAAATTTAGCGTTTTGAGCAGTGGTAAGTGGGCCAAAGAAATAAGACATCAGGCAGAAATGTTTCCAAAATAACAAATTAGCTCTTCCAGTAGAGATCCACTTTGTCCAACCGCCAAGATTGTCTAATAAATGACTCTGAGATGTCAGTTTGACTATTCTTGTTAGAAACATAAATTAGTGTTCCGGTCCAGGCTATCTGTACACCGTTATCTCCAGAATATTTTATCGGACAAATTTGAAACCGAACATCATGTCTGATGCATGCTGACTTCAGTATTTCACCTAGCCTATTATTTGCTGCGACTCCTCCTACAACCAACAATTCCTTTTTCCCTGTGGCAACAAGTGCACGTTCCAATGTTTCAGATATCATTGCAAATGCTGTTTCTTGAAGAGAGAAACAGAGGTCATTAACTTGACATCCAGAGCTGTGCAGTCTTTTCAATGCAGACAATAAGCCAGAAAAAGTTACATCATTACCTTTAACGCTGTAGGGCAATAGAAAATATTTCTCCATAGATTCTCTTGCTAACTGCTCAATCTTAGATCCGCATGGTGACGAAAAACCAAGATATCTTCCAAATTGATCAAACAGCTGTCCTAGAGTAATATCTAGAGTCTCGCCAATTACTCTCCATCGACGATCAGCAAAAATTGCTATCAGGGTGTGGCCACCAGAAACCAAGAGTACCAAAGGGTCGTGAGCTTCCGTCAAAGATATTCCGAGCTCTATGTGGCCTACTGCATGGTTAACCGGGATCAGCGGCTTGTTATAAAATGATGCTATAGATCTCGCTGCGACAGCGCCGACTCTCAAACATGGCCCAAGACCCGGACCAGCAGAGTAAGCCACAATAGATAAATCGGCGCATTTTATCCCCCCGAGCCGTAATGCTTCATCGATGATTCTTGCTGATACGGAAGCATGATGTCTCGAGGCTTCTCTCGGATGGATTCCCGAACCTGCCGGCGCGATATATGTGCTCCTGACATCAGATACTATAACTGGTTTTTGGCTGTGATCAGAATAATCTGTTACGGAGCTTGCAAAAGTGTGAGCGGTACTTTCAATTCCCAGACACAGCATATCGATCCCTAGCTCCTGTTTAAGGCAGAGACGATCTTAATGACATCGTTATTCTTAAGATGATAGTCAGCTCCCACTCTCTTCTTTGTTCTTATGTCTATTGCAAAAAGAAAGCCCTTTTCCAAATCTTTATGAACCATCGCGGCTAGATGCTTAGCGGTAGTACCTTTGTCTACCAAGTAGGCTTCAGGTAATATGTTTCCCTTCTTATCCGTTAATCCTATTTCATTTTCGACAGGATAAACAACTATTTTCTCTAATATTTCGAAGCAAATAGTGTTGATAACTCGTTGAATGCCCGTTGATCCATACTTCTTGATAAATTTTGAAACCACTCCAAGGACATGGCTTTGTTTTTCGGTCACATTCGAAATATTTCTTAATTCAAATGAATTGTCTCCGGGAAGATAATGAACGATACCATTCTTCGATGCTTTTTTTAACAGTGACTCGCCTTCAGATGTGCAAGGAATAACCCAAGTATGATTTTTAGATATTGCTTGTATATTCAAGTCTGCTGTAGAAACGTCGGCCTTGTTAGCTGCTATCACCATTGGTTTTGATTTTTCCCTAACCATTTTGGTAAAAAATAAAATGTCCTGCTCTGTCCATGTATTAATTTTCTTGATTTTTAAGCCGGTAAGGTTCAGGGCTAAATCAATAGCAGATTCATTAATGCCCAATCCCGATAGCCTTTTTCTTAAGATTTGATCATTGGATAGATTCGTGGACGCCGCATCCTTAGTAGTCGTGGTCAAGTCACGTTTTATTATGGACATTAACCAAAGATCAAATTCTTCTTCGACGAAATTGACGTCTTGAGACGGATCATATGAACCTGGAGAAGAAGATCTTCCTTCTTGATCGGTAGACCCAGAAACATCCACAACATGCACCAATGCATCCACTTGACGCGCGTCGTCCAAGAATTGATTTCCAAGTCCTTTACCCATATGCGCGCCGGGTACGAGTCCAGCTACATCCAAAATCTGGACGGGAATAAATCTAATGCCATCAATACAGATAGAGTGAATTGGATTATCTTTGATTCCGAATTCCGTACACACACATGTTTGTCTAGCATAACATATACCAATATTAGGCTTTATCGTCGTAAAAGGATAATTCGCAGTTTCGACGCTCAGGTCAGTAGCAGCATTGAAAAAAGTAGATTTGCCTACATTTGCCTTTCCTATGAGACCGATTTGCATCATAAGAAATTGTGGCGTCCTAAATTAATGTCTTAAGATTTTGCAAGGGTAAAGAGCCCCAAAATATCAACTAATATTCACAGAGAATTTATTTCGGAGTTAATATTTTCATTCTAGTTGGCGGGCATACTTGCTATTTGTGACCTATCACCCTCACTTCATAGAACACCTTCTTACTTTCTGCAATCCATGAGGATGCTCCAACATCGAGGGAAAGCATACTGGAAGATGACTACAGGCGATATTGTTTTTGATGGCGACGGATCTTTTCCCCGTGATGATCACTTCAAACACATATTTAATGACGATAAAAATACCTCTTCTATAACAATAGGATACTTATCCAAAAGATCTCCAAGGTTTTCTAGTATGAAAGAGATTCTCGCAATTATCGATGGATTTCTAATTGACACGGACAAGCTGCACCTTCATCCTTATGTTGGACAAGCAAGGGAGAAGGACTCACTCTTTAAAATATATCATATTTTTAAAAAGTTGTTATTGGAGCGAGGCCAGCCTGAAAGAGCTTGCGAATTCTTGGATAGGCATCTTCGGGGCAATATGATAATAAAAGAAAATGAGATTGTCTATGCTTATCGCGAAAGTACAGGATTTAAGCCTCTTGTAAAGGGTAGAGATTCTAGAAATTCCTTGTTCATCGTGGCATCTGAAAATTCACTAGGTACTTTTCTCCAAGATGTTAATTTTGAAGATATAAAACCTGGACAGCTATTAGCATTGAATTTGAATAACGGACAAGAGATCATTTCTTCCCTACCAATGACACGTACAATGTTGGATCCCTTTGAGTTTGTCAGAGAATCACATGCAGCCGCCTTCATCAATGGCAAGAGTGTTTACGAAGCAAGAAAAAGAATGGGAAAGACGCAGGCAGATTTCCTCGGGAAAGAAATCAATATTGAATCAGCATTTGCTGAGCCAGATTATCCAAGACCCATGACACTCGGATTTAGCACTGAATATCAGAG
Source organism: Nitrososphaeraceae archaeon (assembly GCA_022545895.1). Classification (GTDB taxonomy): domain Archaea; phylum Thermoproteota; class Nitrososphaeria; order Nitrososphaerales; family Nitrososphaeraceae; genus TA-21. Next base: position 7,399 of record JAKEIK010000139.1, read on the forward strand.
ATATCATGGTAATTTTGTTACTTCAGAGGGGATAATTAATGATAGATATGACGACACTGACCATATGACTGACTTTTCCGAGCATGTCAGTAAGAACAAGTTGCTGGCTTCAAAAAAGTCGTTAAAATTTGTTCTGAAAGGTTCAATTACTGGCAAAAAAATTGCGAGCATTCAGGGTACTATTCAAACAGGGGATACGGTGAAAGAATCAGTATATTACTTGAGAAAAGCAGGTGCGAAATCTATAACTGTCATCGTAAGCTATGTTCCAACTATCGATGGCCGCCAAGTTGGACTTTATACACACAACCGCGATTTAATTGCTCACAAGTATGTAGGGACGGTTCCATCGATTGAAGCGTTGAACCAACATATAGCGAAGGAGACAGGTGCGGACTCAGTTTTTTACAATAGTCCTTATATTCTATCTAAAGGCATTGGTATTTCTGAACAGGAATTATGGTTCCCAGAGTGGGTCAGATTTCTCGATTATGAAGCACACTAATGTCAGTAAAGAAGGATTTTGACGTTAGTCAGTGGCAAAGGCGGCCAATTCGGATTATTAAGATATCTGAAAAAATCCTTTTCTTTCAAGAAGCAGAGATCAAATCTTTGGAGCTTAGACAATATTTTCCTAGTACAGAAGCTCAAGACGCAGACACATGTCTATACACTGTCTTCATACAAACCAATCTTGGGTCCGTCGAAATGAAGTATATAGAATCGCAATGTAACAGTCAAGAATTGGACAGAATATGTTTTCTCTTGAAGGATCGGATAGGTATAAGTTCGCTGATAAACAGGATGATGATTGAATTAGAGTCATATCGTTACTAGCTCAGTTATTTTTAATCACGGCAAGTGCGTCCCAGGACCTTCAACTATTAATTTAGAATATGTTCTCTAAAAGCGACTTAGGAAATATTTGGTATCAAAGTAAGGGTTATTACGTTTTAATAGGATACATGCAATCCCATTTTACCATCTGAAGTGTTTAATAATTTTATCTTGCATTTGATATGTTCCTTGGATTTCATTCCATCAGGTATACAGGTTTAACTAAATCTGCTATATCTACCCAACACCTAGCTATTTTATCCATGGTGGATGTGGCATTAATTGTAGACACCACAAATTTATGGCTAGAGATTTTTCGATCTACATACTCATGACTAATCAACTTTAGGATTTCGTTGAACTTGGGATAAAGACCAATAACTTGCAATGAGGCGTCAATGTTTCTGTCTATGAACCCTTTCACCGATTGCTCGTGCATTTTGAATATAATGAGATTGGCATTTTGAATGAGTTCAGCAATGTGGTCATCTACTTGAAATGAAGATAAAAATGAGGCAAGAGAACAAATATGATCACCCGCGCTCTCTAAGTGGTTGGCAGCTATTCTATAGTCCAGGAGATCTATGTTCGTAAGATTTAAACTCGAAGCAAGCTTCCTGTCCATCATCGCACTTCTCATCAATCTAACAATCAAGAAATATTGCCTATCCACTTCATCATCTCGTTTTCTTATCAGATCCCCTAATGTGTCATTGTCCTTGAGCAGAGAAGAAATCGTGTCCCGATGCATGCCCCCGATAAGTGAGCTCATTCGTTTCAATATCTTTGATACTTCCATAGAATGTGAATCCAACAAAAACTGAACTGTGATTTTAAAACTGTCCTCATCTACTATTTCTAAGCCCACCAACTTTCTTATTACAGATTTTATCTGTTCTCTGGTTTCGTAGTTTATCGGAGATCTTCCCTTTATTTGTATCAAGTCGTAACCTAATAAATAAGACCCATAAATCTGATTTAATAATTTTTCAGTCGAAAGACCAGGAAGCAAAATGGTAACTTCTTTTGGAGTCTCCCTTCTTGTATCGGTAGGAAATATGGAAATCGAATTATCATTATTGGTCTCGACTGATACTACATCACCTTTTTTTAGAGTATGAGTTTTGATCCAATCTACTGGTAACGAAATTAACATACTGCTTCCAATTCGTTGCAATCTACGTTCTGAGCGTGACATTAATTAATTTAAATATATTTATACTAATTAAACGTTATTCTTATATTAAATACAATTATATATTTATCGATGTTCGTCGAACTAAATCGTCCGGCCGCAATATCACAAGCTTCCAGCCCCTCTCACATTACTGGTTTTTACCATAAAATGTTAGATTCTCAATCCATGCTTAACACAGGCTCAATCGGTGCGGGTATATCTCTGAGTCATGGTGTAACAACCACCGTCAAAATTTATGATAATGTTGACAGGCCTACCTACAGAGTTTCAATCAATGGGAAATTGGTCAGCGATGCTGTAGTTTCGAACAAAGTGTTAGATGAATACCTAAAACTTGCAAATAAGTCATTGCATATTTCAGTAAGTCATGAAACTCGCATTCCAATAGGATATGGACTTGGCACAAGTGGAGCCGGCGCCTTAAGTCTCTCATATGCACTTAATGATGCTCTCTGTACCAAGCTTTCTCTAGATCAAGCTGCTCAGATTGCTCATTGTTCTGAAATATACTGCAATACAGGCCTAGGTACGGTCATTTCTGAATATACAGGTGGGCTTGAATTACGAACTCGAGCTGGTGCGCCCGGAATAGGAACCGCTGAAAAAATTCCTTTAGAAAATAAATCGGTTGTTGCATTATGTTTGGGGCCGATGTATACTGCCAATTGCTTAAAGATACAAAATGATGTCTTTACGATGAAAGCTTTGGATTTTTTAAAACAACTTTCGAAATCCAGATCAGTCGATGATTTTCTTCGATTGTCGCACAAGTTTGCAGTTAATATCGGAGCTATCAATGCAAAATGCGCGGCTCTCGCCGAATTATTGAAAAGTAAAGGTTATGATTGCAGCGTGGCATTGTTTGGCGAAACTATATTCACAGTTGTATCAGATAACGAAATCGAATCCATATTGCAAATACTCAACGATCAATGTGGACACTGTATTGTTTCGAACGTGGATAATTTTGGCGCCAAATTGTTAACAAATAAATGACTTGACAAACAGAATACCTTTAAAACATCCAAGATACTTGTCTCTCAAGACAAGAGAAAAGCTGGTTGACGGGTTAAAAAATGGATTGGTAGTTACTCACGGACTTATTGCTCATGGAAGGGGTGAAGCTTTTGATTATCTTTTAGGAGAACACACAAGTCAGAACGCACTGTGTGCAGAAAAAGTTGCTTCTTGTTTGTTGTTAATATCCAAGACTCCTGTCATCTCAGTAAACGGAAACGCAGCTGCGCTCTGTAGCAAAGAGATTGTAAAATTGAGCAAACTTACTAATGCATCTATTGAGGTTAACTTATTTCACCAAAACCAGAAGAGATCTGAGGTCATCGCCAAAACGTTGATCAAAGATGGTGCAACCGAAGTTTTGGGAGTAAACTCGAAATCGAAATTTGCTATGAAACAAATCTCAAGTGGCAGGAGATTCGTGGATAAAAGTGGAATTTTGAATGCCGATACCGTATTTCTTGCAATCGAAGATGGAGACAGAACGGAAGTGCTTACTTCTCTTGGAAAGACTGTGATTTCTGTTGATTTAAATCCGCTATCCAGAACTGCGCAATCATCCAATGTTACCATAGTTGATAACATAATTCGGGCCATTCCAAATATGATTGATTTTGCAAAAAAATTTGCAAAGAATGAAATATCAGAATTGTCGGCACTCGTGTCGCAATTTGATAATAAGTGGAATTTAGTACAGTCAACCAAATTAATTAGGCATGGATTGTAAAATGTCGTCAAATGACAAGATAGATACCAACAATCAAGTACCTATTTTGACGAAACTTACGGTTAATGATATATTAAGGAAAAAAAATGAGGGACGCAGGATTGCAATGATTACAGCCTACGACTATTGTATGTCAAGGATTTGTGACTATGCAGGCATTGACATTATCTTGGTTGGAGACAGTGCTGCCACCGTCATGCTAGGATACAAAAACACAAGAAAGACAACTATGGAAGAAATGTTGGTATTCTGCAGGGCAGTAAGTAATGGAACAAAAAGAGCTCTTATTGTTGGAGATATGCCTTTTGGATCATATCAAACTGGAATGAACAATGCTGTTACCAATGCAGTAAGGTTTATGCGTACTGGCTGTGATGCTGTAAAACTCGAAGGAGGTGTTGAGGTTGTATCGATAGTTAAAAGATTGACAGAAATGGGGATTCCTGTAATGGGTCACATAGGTTTGAAACCTCAGACAACCTCATTAACTCGTGGGTTTGATTCGCATGGAGCAACGGTAGAGGAAGCAGTCAAACTTATAGAAGAATCCAAAGCTTTGGAAGAAGCTGGAGCCTTTGCAATAGTTCTCGAAAAAGTAACAAGCGAGGTATCTAAAATCATTACAAATCACAGTCGCATTCCAATAATCGGTATAGGTTCAGGACCAATGATCGATGGACAGGTTCTAGTGCTGCATGATTTGCTCGGGCTTTACAATGAATTCAACCCCAAGTTTATCAAAAGATATTTAGACTTATCGAAATTGATTAGCAAGGCCATTACACAATACTGTTCTGAAGTCAGAGAGGGAATTTTTCCTAATGAAGATCACACATATCATATGCAAAATGGAGAGAATGAAAAACTTCAAAAAATGGTAGGTCGTCAACAAAACTAACTTGTCAAGCAAAGGCATCAAAACTATCAAAAGTGGCGATGGAAGTCATCCATCAAAGGAGATAGTAGGATCTGAAAGTCAGTTGCTTCGTTCGAAAAGGATTGTTCTATGCATTACAGGGAGTGTAGCTGCCTATCGTGCAATTGATTTGAGTAGGTTATTGATGCGTCATGGTGCTGAAGTTTATCCAGTAATGACGACTACAACAAGTTTGAAATTTTTAACTGAAGAAATGATGCGATGGGCCACGGGTAATAAGGTTGTTACCACCCTTACTAGCGATTTAGAACATATTGACTTAGCTGATTATGACAAGTCCGATATGGTGATTGTATATCCTTGTACCGCTAATACTATTGGAAAATTTGTAAATGGGATTGATGACACGTCTGTTACCTCGGTACTGAGTGTCGCGTTCGGATCTCGTATAACAATTCTGATTGCCCCTGTGATGCATCGATCAATGTATGAAAATGAAATCATTCGCAATAATATACACAGATTAAAATCTTTCGGGGTTTTCTTTGTTGAGCCTACGATGGTTGAGAATAAGGCAAAAGTTCCTAGTCCAAATGCAGTATTGGACCGAGTATTTGAGATCTTCAGTTACAATATCGTGCATTCAGATAAAAAGATACTTGTTACTGCTGGAGCGACCTTGGAGAGAATTGATCCTGTTAGAGTTTTGACTAATTTGAGCTCAGGAAAAATGGGAATAAGCATTGCTGAAATAGCGGCGAAACAGGGTATGGAAGTGACACTTATTTACGGCCATGGTGAAGTCTCACCTCCTTCGTTACCAAATATAAATACCATCAGAATTGAATCAGCCGCTGAAATGTATGAGAAAATAAAAATTGAAATATTGAAAAATGACCCCCACATAATGTTTCATTGTGCGGCGGTATCTGATTTCACGTTAAGTCATCCAGCAGGTCAAAAGATTGATAGTCATAAACACAGTTTGAGTCTTGAAATGACACCTACCAAAAAGATTATTGATGAGGTCAAGAAATGGAAGAGAGAACTAATTCTTGTTGCCTTTAAGGCAGAATTTGATGTAACAGTAGAATCACTTGTTGAGCGAGCGTACAAGAAATTAAAAAAATGTAACGCTGATTTTATTGTTGCGAATGATCTCGATCGAACAGGTTGTGGCTTTGGATCTGATACTAACGAAGTTTATATCATTGACAAAAAGAAAAAGATTCTTCACTTGCCCATTCAGAGAAAAGAACACATTGCTGCTAAATTAGTTGAATTAGTTATCGATGAACACAGGAAGCGTCTTGATAACCAACTGGGATAGGATACACTCATAAAATTAGTGAGCATCGCTAAATTGAACCAATGTCAGTAATATCGTCCAAATCACAATTAAATGTTAAGTTGAATCGACAGCCAGAGAGTCAGGGCTTGTTAGCAAGCCAATTGCTTATAGACCTCAGCATTAGATTAATCCATAGTAAAGTAAAAAATATTCACCTAATTTCGTGGAATTTTAGGGTTTAAGGTTCGATTCTATAATTGTAAGCACATTGTTAGCAATTACATTACTTTAATAGCGAAAAGACTTTCTTGATTGCTAGCCAAAGGATTCTAATTTCGGTAATTCGTAATACGATGTTTATTCATAATCAATTTGTTAGTTAGTATAAGGACTAACGTCTGTTTCTAATCTTTTAGTTTACTACAATTAATTCCTTTGTGAATTTGGTCAAAACGTCATTATTATGGGTATTGTTTCCTTTAATTGCTACAGTATCTTCTATTCTTACTCCAAATTTGGATTTAATATATATCCCTGGTTCAATTGTAATTACCATTTTTTCCCGCAATGGTTCGTTATCATTAGGACGTATCCATGGTTTTTCATGTACTTGAAGCCCCACACCGTGCCCAGTAGAATGTATGAAATTTTTGCCAAACCCGCACTCCTGGATAACGTTTCTGCATACAAGGTCAATTTCATGACCTATAACATTAGATTTAGCCGCGAGAAGTCCAGCTTCCTGTGACTTCTTCACGATATCATACACTCTCATCTTTTCCTCCGATAGCCCACCTAAAGCGAAGGTCCGCGTTGCATCAGAAACGTAGCCTTTGTGACGAATAGTTAGGTCAACCACGACCAGGTCACCTTCGCAAAATGACCGATCGGATACTTCCGCATGGGGAAGAGCACCATTAGGTCCTGAAGCTATGATAAATGGATTTAAAGAGAATGGATAACATGGGAAGCTACCTCCTTTGTTAGTTGCTTCGCAAATAAGTTTTGCTTGGAGTTCTTTTTCTGATAAATTAACCTTTATTTCTTCAACACATACCTGGTAGAGTCTATCGATAATTTCGGAAGACTTTTTTATCATCCCTATCTCATTTTCATCTTTTATGCTCCTAATATCCATGAATGGTTGGGAATCACAGATGAAGTTTTTCTCACTTATTTTTTTATGAATTGAATCGATTGATTTAAAGTCGTTGCAATCTGAACAGAATTTGGAATATGACAAATAAGGGTACAAGGATTTTGAGGAATCTTCACCTCGCTCAGTCTGAAATATTTCACAGTCAAATGATTCTGTTTCTGCTCGTGAAACTTCCAGTTGAGGGACAAAGAGTTTCACTCCATCGTGAGTACATATTGCTATTGATTCACCCCAAAATCCCGTGAAGTAAAAGATGTTTTCCGGTGTAAACATAACGGCACCCTCAAAACCACCATCCGAAAGATAAGAAAGAATCCTTTCTCGACGACACTTGAACACGATTTTAATAATATTGTTCGCTTTTATCTCTTTTTCCAAATTAGTTTTAAATATCGGGTATGATTCCCATGTTCTGATTAAAATTGGATTATCTTGTCATGCTTCCAGGTCCGACCAATGTACCAAATCGTGTAACAAATGCAATGTCAAGTCCTATGATCAATCACCGAAGTGACGATTTTAGGACACTATATAAAGACATTATAGCCAAAACTAAGGTAGTCTTTGAGACTGAAAATGATATTGTGCTTCTCACGACATCTGGCACTGGCGCGGTGGAAGCCTCTGTTGTCAATCTCATAAAAAAAGATGATGCAGTAATAGTCCCTGTCAATGGTGAATTTGGAACTAGGCTTGCGGATTTGGTGGATAACGTGGGCGGGAGAGCAATTAGGATTACTGCGCCCTTTGGGGAAAATCCTTCGCTTGAAAAGATCAAAGAAGCTTTTGAAATCAACCGCAACGTTAAAGCCCTCTACGCAATTTACAATGAAACTTCTACAGGAACTACTCTCAGGTATATGTCAGAATTAGGAAAGATTTGTGAAGACAATGATACATTCTTCGTTGCAGATGCAGTATCAATTCTTGGTGGTGACGATCTACCCGTAGACAAGTGGAAAGTAGACATATGTGTTACTGCATCGCAAAAAGCTTTAGCGGCACCACCAGGGTTGGCTCCAATGTCGATTAGTAAGGAAGCAAAAAAGTACATGACAGAAAATCCCCCTGCTACTCAGTACCTAAACTTAAAGCGATACTTCAAATATTTTGAGGAAAACTTTGAAACGCCTTTTACTCCTGCTATAAGTCTATTCTACGCCTTTCGGGAGGCATTAGAAATCATCACTGAAGAAGGAATGCGTAACAGAATCGAACGTCACAGGCTATGTGCAAAAGCGCTCTACGCAGGATTGAAAGAACTCGGATTAGCGCCATTTGCTCAGGAGGATGCCAGAAGTAATGTGGTTATAGCCATAAACTATCTACAGGGCATGGACGACAAGAAGTTTAGGCAGATTCTTTCATCACAATTTAGGGTCTTATTGGCTGGTGGATTTGGAGAATTAAAAGGCAAAGTATTCAGAATAGGATGTATGGGAGAAGTTACTGGTTACCATGTTATGAGAACTCTTTCCGCAATTTCATCAACTATGGAAATGCTTAAGGTTCCAGCCCAAGGTGAAGGCCTATCTGTCGCTCATGAGATTCTTGGGACTAAGTAATTAACTTGTGCATTCTTGTTTGTTCATTAAGCTTAATATTATGGTGACCCGACAGCAAATTCCGTGGCGTTAGAGAAAGGATCACTAATTCTTATTGATTATACAGCTAAAACAAAGGATACGAATGAAGTCTTTGAAACTACAGTAGAAGATGAGGCAAAAAATCTTCAATCATATGATCCGACCGTGAAGTACGAACCCCGACTGGTTTCGGTTGGTGATGGTTGGGTGATCAAAGGCCTGGACGAAGCACTGTCTAACTCAAATGCCGGTGATAAGATCGATGTCGAAATCTCTCCGGATAAAGGATTTGGAATTAGAGATCCCAGCAAAATCAGAATGATTGCTCAGCGAAAATTGGGGGAAAAAGCAGATGAACTTAGACCTGGCGATACTGTTGATATTGACGATCGAAAGGGGATAATTAGATTCGTAGGTTCTGGTCGTGTACAAATTGACTTCAATCACAGACTCGCTGGCAGGACATTAAACTATAGTGTAAATATCCTGAAAATGCTTACACTCGATGAAGAGAAAATAAAATCGCTCATTAGAAGGAGATTGCCTATTGATAGTGAAAAGCTAAAGGCCGAAATTAACGATCAAAGCCTCTCTATTACCATACCTGAAGACTCAACCTTAATCGAAGGTCTTCAGATCATAAAAAAAGCAATAGCAAACGATCTCTTCAAATACCTACCCACTTTTCAGAACATTAAATTCATTGAAGAATATATACAGGCTGAGAAAGAGACTATAGAAGAAAAGAAAGACACACCCAAGGTTGAGAAAGAGACTATAGAAGAAAAGAAAGACACACCCAAGGTTGAGAAAGAGACTATAGAAGAAAAGAAAGACACACCCAAGGTTGAGAAAGAGACTATAGAAGAAAAGAAAGTATC
>JAKEIK010000140.1 GCA_022545895.1 Nitrososphaeraceae archaeon
GCCTGCGCCACCGTCACCGAATGCAAGGGATGCACCTGCGTCACCGCCTAGTGCGTCAACACCGCCTGATGTACCACCGCTACCAGCAGCACCGCCAGAGGAGCCGCCACCAGTTCCGGCATTACCTGCACCACCGTCGCCGCCAGCACTTACGCCAGCGTCGCCGCCATGTCCGCCGTTGCCACCTTCAGCTTCTACTTCAGCTTCAGCATTGCTGCTCGTTCCAGCATTGGTGTTGAAACAGCTTTCAGGTTCAAAGCAAGCTACTCCGCCTGCTCCACCGTCGCCACCGATTGCGAGACCGCCGTCACCGCCAGTTCCGCCAATACCTATGCCGCCTGCTCCGCCTGCAGCTGCGTTGCCGCCGTTAGCGTCGCCACCAGCGCCAGTTGCACAAGCTGGGGTTGATGCATTGAATACGCCTTCACATGCAGAGCCGCCATTAGCAGAGCCAGATAGACCAAAGTTAGATCCACCAGCACCGCCTGCAGCACCAGCTCCACCATCACAGTGGGCCACGCCTAAAGCGGAAACACATCCGATACCGCCAGCACCGCCAGCACCGCCTGCACCGCCTGCGCCACCGTTACCGCTTGCGTCACTAACGCCACCGCTACCAGCTACTGCTAGTATAGCACCTGAAGCACCACCAGCACCGCCTGCGCCACCAGTGGAACTTCCACCGTTGCCGCCGCTTGAGCTGCCGCCGTTACCACCAGAACTTATACCACCAGCACCTGCACTTCCGCCATGACCGCCTACTGCTTCAATTTCAGCTTTTTTAGTACTTTTTTTACTGCTACTATGTTTCTTGTATGATTTCTTCTTCTTTGCATCAGCCATGTGATCGTCGAAGGCCAGCGGGAGAGTTAAGGCTCCTGCGACCAATATCACAGCTATGGCCGTTGCAAAGACAAATTTTGCATTTGAATTCAACGTAATATAGTTAGCGAGGCGACGTTTATTCAAGTCTCACTGAAGAAAGTAATATAACATGATTTTTCCGTTTTTTGGAAACTAAGTTGGGTCTGCAGCCGATCTGCCCTGTATAATACTTCATCTTTTTAAGCCTTTTTTCCGGATATGAGGGGGGATACAAACGATAAACAGAAGGGAACCAGAGCTAAAGCCAATAGAGCGGCATGTTGAAATAAAGACAAGGTACATTTTGTAGCTCTTTTCTTGTAAATTTTCGCCGTACAATCAGGGCTTGGTAATTACAACAAATTTCTTTAATTAAGCCTTTTAATGTTTTTTCCCTCAAGAGTAACAACAACTTTAATGAATTAGTGGATATAATATAGAGTACTTGAAACTAGGATTTTTCAATTGGAAGCACAAGGTGGAGAAGAAAGAGGATAACCAGTCTTTCAGATGCAAGCGTTGTGGTACTACATTTGAAGATAAAGAAAAGTTAAAGAAACATAACGAAAAGGCTCATAGCGGGAAGGCCAAATAGATTAATTTCCTATCCATCTCATGATTCAAATACCTTGGCTGATAGCCCTTAACTATTGAGAATGACTGATATCAAATAGATATACTCTAGCGAATCTCTCACCTGTTAGCTGTTAGCGCGTGCAGTGGATACTGTCTCATCTTTGATACTTGTAGCTGGTAAACTATTTTTGGTTTAGGATGGTTAAAAATGTATATATTGCATAAACCTATAACTTGTATTTGTCCTGGTATACGGCAAAACTCATGTTTAAAAATACGAAGGATTTGAGGAATAAATAATGCCAGATCCTAATGCCAGGCGTCTTTTATGGTTTCTATTTGCCGGTTCTAAAGGTGGTGGAAATAGGATTAGGATCGTTAATATGCTGACGGAGCAGCCTAGAAACATAAACCAGCTCTCTAAATCCCTTAATCTTGATTATAAAGCAATCCAGCATCATATGTCTGTATTAGAGAAGAATAATTTGGTAACAAAAATGGGCGAGAAATATGGAGTGACATACTTTATTTCAAACTATTTAGAAGCAAATATGGACATGTACAATGAAGTAAAGTCCAAGATATTAAGATGAGAATTAATTATAGATATGGACGGAATTTGGATAAATGTAAATAAGGCAAATTCAAACTAACTGGTGTACATATGGCTATGTTGATGGACCTAAGTGCCGCTATTAGTATTGCAAATGTGGCACTCCTTATGGTCCTATTAACTGTATACGTAAGAATATACAGAAGCAGTAAAGCGATATTTACCCTAGGTCTAGTGTTTTTTGCAGGCATGCTTACGCTACATAACTTAATAGCCATCTATGCTTATTTTGCAATGGCTCCTTTGTATCATGAAGGCCTACTACCTTATTTTGTAGTTATCCACCTTGCAGAACTTGCAGGAATTGCAGCTCTGTTGAAGGTTACTCTCTAGTGGATAGAAGGTTGATCTGAAAGAGGAAATTTACAATTTAGGGCTACTCCTATCGACTATGATATTGCAATGTTATCTAGAGGGAATACCAAGGCTATGCATTTCTATACTCAAGAGAAGAATAGATAGGAGACGCATGACAATGGTACATTATTAGACTCGATGGGTCGGTAGTCGATAGTTATGTTGCAATTGTTCTTTTATCCGGGAATATTAATTTAGCAGATACGTTAGTACCTCATATTGTTCTCCATTTGAGTTCCTGTACTAAAGGGCATGTCATAATTCAAAAGTACGAGTATACTGATTTGAAACAACAAAAGTAGGAGATTATTATTAATATCTAGCCACATACAGTATCATTTTCACAAACGACTGAATTCTGTTTCCTTGAGTTCATTAGTTTCTCTATAGTATAGTAGTCCTTATTATAAGATATATTATTATACATAAGCGTTTAGCAGTATATGATTAATGATAGTAAAAAATACTGATCCGTATAAATTAAAAAAATGTACTGCATGCAAGAAAGAAATTAAATTACAAGAAAAATATTTTACTTATCCACTTTCCATGCAAACAATCTGTTTTTCTTGTGCAAATCATGAGATTCCAAAGATCATGGAAGCCTTAGAAAATGATCTAAAAAAAATAAGGGAGACATAGCGAATGCTGGATACTGGTTTTAGGAATAGTAGTCATAGTGGAATATTATATCTAGAATTCGCTTTTGCCTACAGCACGAGCATAAAACTATAAAATAAAAGATTATCCAAGTTTACCCGTAATTGAAGTATATTATCTTCGTCAAATTTAGTTCAAGGCCTTGCAAAATTCAATTGACTGATAACGAGATAATTATATGTTTAAGGTCCAAATCTGAACGAGATAAGGCCAACAAAGAACTGATAAGCAAGTTAGCCAACTATTTTGGAGTGTCTAAAGATAATGTGCATATTATTACAAGTTTTACCTCCACAAAGAAGTTAATTGAAGTTGAAATGGAGAATCAAACATTCTAGCAATCTAGACCTTAGTCCCAATAAAACGTGTGCAGTGTGTTTGAGTAATGGCTCTGGGTATCAATGTCAGAGTGGAATGATGAATTTATTTTCCAAAGTGGCAAGCTAACGATTTCATTGTCGAGATTACATTACATTTTTCTGAAAAGCTATTCATTTAGTGTTCCCTGTGAAATATCTGTAGTTTCGCAGCAAATTAGGGCAAAATGATGGTCTTAGGTTTCAAGCTAATGTCTGAGACAATAGCAGTAATACCACGTATCACCACCCTATAAAGGACTGAATATTAAGATCTGCTTTAAGACAAGATTGTTCAACATTATATCTTATCATGCTATGTGTGAAGTAATTCGATTTATTAGTCCTCTTACTTTAATTCTTACGTTTTTATTCTTTTATATTCTTGGACATCTCTGCGAACGCTTCTTCTGCTGCTTTTCTAAGCTCAGCTGGAGAAAGATCCACCTTATGAGTGAATATTGACCATACATGTCCAAATGGATCCTCTAATCGGCCATGACGATCTCCCCAGAATTGATCTTTTACTGGATCTAATACACGAGAACCGGCAGATACTGCCTTATTGAATATCGTATCTACATCTTCTACATATAGAAACATACTCACAGGACTCCCGCCTATCGATTGAGGCGAAAGACATTTCATTTCAGGAAATTCATCTGTTAGCATAATGATGGAATCGCCTATCTTAAGTTCCGCATGTCCGATTTTGCCATTAGGTCCATCCATACGATAACGCTCCGTAGCACCAAATGCTTGCTTATAGAATTCAATTGCCTTCGTGCCATTTTTTACAATTAGAGCAGGAGTAATTGAGTGATAACCTTCTGGAATTGCCTTTACCTTTGTACTCATGATCTCACTTATGTTTTTACATTCATAAATTCTTTGTTGTTAAGTCGCGAAATTAAATTAATAGTTTAATCAATCCGTTTAGGTAAGACTGTAGATAATTTGTTTCTATGGATCTCGAAATATTTGCTGACCCGTATTCCTAAGTTTGGGAATTTGTATTGGCGCGGCAAAATGAGGAATTGAAATGACACTAAATGCGACACGCGTAAATACAATAAAACATATTCAAACGATCTAGGGAGAATGACATATTGGGAGATAATTATTGTTGCTTGTTCTGATCCATCACTCACATATAACTGAAGGTGGATTTATTAATTTACCATATTTAGAATCAATTAATTGCGCTAACCTCCTTGATGGGCTCTTATATCCATATCTTGAATTGCTAGGTAATCTGGACCACCCATTTAACATCGTATCAAAATTACCTACAATAATTAGCTTCTCTTTAGCTCTAGATATGGCAACGTTGAGGTCTTGAAGAGTGCCTGCTTGTCCTACAATTCTTTCAGGATTGTTTCTTACTAAAGAAAATAGGACGATATCTGCTTGAGTTCCTAATGCACCAGTTGTAGTACTAACTTTGATGTTTAATAATCCAGATCTTTGAACATACCTTGTGATTATGCGCCTTTGTTCGGAAAATCTAGTAACGACAGCAATAGATTTTTTTGTTATATATCTTAATTCTCGGCATATTTTTGCACAAACTTTGGCTTCAATGTCATTAGCCCAAGAACTCTGTCCTAATGCTTTTTCTTCTCCATTAATATTAAGCCAAGTAACAACTTCCTCTGGATCAATTATTTCGCGATAGATAGGATTTGGTGATTTATCCAAAATCAACCGCCTAGAAGCTATATCTGGTGATGACCTCAATCCATCATATCTAGCAAAATCATTCACAAGTCCCGAAAGTTTGTCTGGAAGACGATGAGTAATTTTCAAAGTGTCTTTCGGGCCATATTTCAAAACCCATTCGATCGCGCTCCGATCATATTCCTCTAACCCCATAGGTCTCGATTGCTTCGGATCTCCTATTACAGTAGCAACTATGCCGCAACTGGATGCAAGGTCAATGAGGTTATTGATTGAGTTGCAATTTCTATTATTTGTTTGAAACGCATTTAGTTGATTTACTCCAAGCACAAAAGGGGCTAATAAGTGTTCTAATCTTTCGATTCCTGCTTCATCAATGATCATATTGTCAAATCGCATGTAAGATGATAGTCTCTTTAACGATAACGTAGTACAGAGAACAATTTTCTTAGCTCTGATACGTTCTGCATTTATACTGAATTCAATAGGAAGTTCGCAGTCTATACCCGCGCGATTTCCGGTCCGAATACAATATTCACGAGCAGCCGTAGGACCCATTATATTGCAAATTTCCCAAGCAAATTCGTTGACCGCGGCATTCGTATAAGCAACTAGTAAGAGTTTGTCTGTAATTCCTTCTGCCACCAACTTTACAGCCAATGCACTTCCAGTAGTAGTCTTTCCACAGCCAGGTGGTCCAATACACGCTGCGATACCTTTGCTGTTTATACGCCACTTTAAAATTCTCAGTTGTTCTGTATCAAGACACAAACTCATTTTAAGTCGTCATAACACTCCTTTCGAATTAGAACATCAGCAGCCAATCTATGAAATTTATGCAGAGGCTCAAGCATCCTTCGCGTCAGATTAATCTCATCCCTTATCATGACTAGAGGTAAATCGAACAATTGCAATTTGGCTCGCTCCACCGTAGCCTTGGATCGAAAGTTTAGGATTAAGTCACAATACTCAACCCTTATAACAGTTGCTTGTTCGGAAACACAGGATAGGAGTGGAATATTTTCTTCTTTTCCTATTATTCTTAGGATCTTTTTGGGTTCAAGGAAGGTTTCGTCATCATCTTTCCTGAACAGTACGATAGTATCATCAGCAGAAACGAATTTGTATCCTGTATGTATGATTCCATATTTTTTTAACTCATCAATAGCAGTTCTTTCACCGTATGCCTCGATCATCGTGCTTGCGACATACTTATGTCTGTGCGTCTCGGCCCTTTCTTCTAATACCTTATATCTATTGCCGAAGAGTTGACCTGTTATTTTTCTATAATTGTCTGGAAGCTGCCCTGCGAACGCCATTCTGGCGTCGTCACGATAGAAGCGGCAGTCAGAACATCCTTCAGCGTTCGTATCGCATACGGGACAGAATTTAGGTTTCTGTGCATAAACCTTTTCTCCGCAAAGGGTCCGATAAGAAAATAACCTATCTTCCTTGATTTTCCCAATATGTTTTTCTTGAATGGGTAAACGCGGCATGTATGCTCCGCCATGATATACTATCGAAGCGAAGCGAAATTTCGACCAATCATCTTCGTCTCCCGTGTAACGATAGTTTGAGAGCAAAATGTTTGAAATCAGTTGCCATCGCTCTTTGCCGCTGCCATTAGCTTTTTTTATGTCGTAGCTTTTCCAATCCAGGAGCCCATAGCCGTTAGAAAATTCTAGGATTGCATCAATTCTACCCTCGTGATGTTTTTGAGGATTAGTTATAGTGATTTCTGAAAATGTACGATTGGGCTGTTCAAATTTTTTCATTAACTTTTTTGCAACGCCAGTTACTAAGCCTTCGAACCTTTCACGTACATCTTGATCAAATGTTTCTGGAATTTTTCTTGCTTCTCTTGATGCATATTCCTTGGTATCTTTTAGTATATTTTCAATTATACTTGAGGAATCCCTAACTATTTTCTGTGTTATTTCTTTAGACTGCTTTGTCTTGTAATGCCAATTCTCTGTGATAGGTCCATGTATAGCAATACTCATGATATCGTGAACAGCATTTGCAATAAGATAATCCCTTTCTCCCCTACTAACACCATATGGATAGCTAAGCTTGAACAAATGTTGACACATGGATGCAGTCGCAATTTCCGTAGATTGGACTAGATGTGTTTGTGTCTTCTCTAATCCTCTGTATAGTTGTCTGACGCTTATCGACATACTAAAAATCAACATCAATCTATTAATAACCACTATGTAGTTAGTCTGCTTAGTAAGATGAGCATGCTGAGTAGTTTTATAACTTCTAGCACGCCACTCAGGGTTCATGTTTCTCCTGTCGGATTTGAAGTTGATAGAATCATTTTGCCAGCAATAAAGATGAAGGCAGATAGAATTTGGTTAATCGTTCATAACAACCCGTCGGAGGATGAAGGAATTCATTTTCTCCATTCCGTGAAAGATAAACTTACTCAAAATAAAATTGAATTCAGAGAAGAAAAAGCGGATAGAACCGATCTTTTTGATACATTGCGTGCTTTTAGAACTGTACTCCTTAGGGAAAATGGAAATAATATAATGGTAAACGTATCAGCGGGAAGTAAAATTCAAGCGATAGCTTCTATGCTGGCATGTATGATGTTTAAGAGTACGTTCAATGTCAAACCATATTATGTTACTCCTGAAAAATATACCACTCCTAAAGTCCAACAAACACAAGGGATGAAGGACATATTACCTTTACCAGAATATGAGATAGAAATCCCTAGTCAAAAATTAGTTAGATGCATTTCTATTATTGATAGTCAAAGAAATGGGACGATTACTAAAAAGGGGTTAAGAGATCTTGCTTTAAAAGAAAACTTGATCCATGTAGAGACAGAGAAAAACGATAAAAACAAAGAACTCGCAGCCTACATGTCACTGAATAAAAATTTGATACAACCGTTGATGAAGCGGAACTTCATTAATGTTGAGAAAGTAGGTGGAGCTCACAAAATAACTTTGACTCTGGAAGGCAAAAATGCCCTGAAGTTTTTGAGGCAGAATTAATCCTTGTCGATTTAAGTTTTGTTCTGACACACAGTGCTTTTTGTTTATCCCAGACGGCTCAATTAATAATCGTATTTCAAACTTTAAATCAATGTTTAATGCAATATTATTAGATGACAACCTTTGAATTTACGAAAAGATCGTCTAGTACTATCATGGACATCGTATTACGTATTAATAATAAATAAATTATGATTTATGGTTATGAGTAAATTATGGGTAAAGAAGATAAAATACCTGTTAGACTTGAAAAGATAGAAGAAATTAGATCAGTCTGGAGCAATCCCGAATTTAAGACTAATAGGGAAAAATTGATTCAATTATTTAAAGACTGTAAAAAAGTTCAAGAGGGATACACAACACGAGAATTTGCAAACGCTATATTTCCCGATAAGATGATCACCCCATCAGATCAAGAAGAATCTGATCATGTCGATACCGTGACAAAATATTTAGAAAGAATGTTAAAAACTTTTGGTCAAGATGTGACCAATCATAGAATAGTTTTATCATCTAAATATGTGGACGGTGTTTACTACTATTACAACATGGTTGAGGATAGCACAGCTCGTGATCTAGTAAAGGGTGCGAAAACGTACCTAGGGATAGAGAAAAAAATCAATCAGAGTTTCGAAACATTCGAGAGACGAAAACCTAATAAATAATAATTAATCGTATTTGACATATTATTATAATCCAAAGGTCATTTTCACCATCGCCAATATTATTTGGCTGTCCCTACTAAATTGCTCCCGAAGAACACATATAACAGAATACTACTCCAGTCGTAGGATCTTCTTGTCCTGGAGTAACAGATCTATAATCATACCCAGACTCAGATTCCTTAAGAATCATTTCAGCTCGTATGGGTTTTCCACACTTAGCACATGGAATACTTTCTACATTTTCAATAGTCTTCCAAATGCTACTTATACAAGATTTGCACAAACAGACATTTATGGTACCATTAAGAGGATCATTAACAAACTCTACTTGAATATAAGAACCTTGGCCGCATAGATTACACTGCCTGTACTCGTTTGTTATATTGATTTTCATTTGTCAGGCTAATACCCTGTAAACTCTTCCACCATTATTCGGTCACTAGCGATCTCGAGATCCTGTAGCAACTCTTGCATGGCTTTTATCATTGCTGGTGGTCCGCAAATATAAAATACTGAGGTCTTTTGTTGGCTATCACTAAGATATCTTGCCAACATTGCTTTGTCAATTCTTCCCTTTTCCCCTTGCCAATTATTAGTGCCAGATTGATTTTGTGCTTCGTCTGTAATTGTGTAGATGATTTTCACATTCTTATTTATGTTTGAACATTCATCAAATTCTTTTTTGAATAATATGTTTTCTTGATTTCTATTTGAATCAAACATTATAATTCTCAAAGGTAATTGCTTGTCTGTAGCATACTTTATCATGCTCCTAAATGGAGTCACACCAATACCTCCAGAAAGAAATATGGCAGATTTTGAATAGTCTTCATGTAAAACAAATTTTCCTTCTGGTCCTCTTGCATTAACTTTGACACCGGGTTCCAGTGATGAGAGGCTTTTTTTATAAGGTGAGCTTCTAATCCTTGTACTGATCAAGATAAAATCTTCAGTTGGAGACGAAGCGATTGTAAAATGCCTAATTGGACCCTTTGGATCATTGTATACTTCGCCTATTTCAAAATATGCGTACTGTCCTGCTTTATATTGAAGCAAAGTTTTGCTAAACCTAAACGACATAACATCAGTGCCTTCAATCTTTTGCTTCTCTAGTAATGTAAGCTCAAATTGAGGTTTCTGTGGAGTGGTCTGAATTCGTTTCCTGATTAATATATTATTGCCATCTACTTTCACTTCATAAGTTGGTTCAGGTTCGCTTGCAGGAGGATTAGTTACCTCTCCTGTCCTCACGTCAAATTTTGACCCATGCCAAGGACACTCAACTTCATATCCTTCAAGCTTCCCATCAGCCAATGGACCACCCTCATGTGTGCATATATTATTAATTGCATAGTATTTTCCATCAACATTCACTAGGCATACCTCTTCACCATTAATTTGAAACATTTTCATTTGTAACGGTTGAATGTCGTTTATGTGTGCAATCTTGACAAAATCCTCTTTATTAGCCAATGGACAGACCAATTAGGAGTTAGGATTTGAAGTCTATATGTCTTTAATTATAGATTCGGCGAATTGCTAAGTATAGAAGCATAAAAATAGCCCAAACTTTTCAAATCATTCTGAAAGAGGGATTCTGAATCTAATGATTAATAATTCCGTTCATCAGTTATGCTGTTCCACCATGAACGATATGGTTTTGCATCCTTTCCAATTTCGTCTTTTTTTCTGAACTCGATTGAGTAAAATATATTCTCCATAGCACCAGCTCCGCCATCTAAATTCAGCTCTTTTCCAATCTTCTATTCTCTTTTTTTGATTCAACGTCTGAAGCATTATCACGATTTTGTATACAATAAACAAGCAGGTCGTAGAGTTCCTCTTCTAGATATGCATCCAAGTTTACTTCACCTTTTTCATTATCATGATCTTTAATATATGATAACCATTAGGAATATGTTTTTTATTTACCAATTTGGAAACGATAAATCTGCCTTGATATATCCTTAGACCATTTACTGCTTTCATCCGATTCCGAGTAGAACGTTTAGTCCTTAACTCCAATAATACCTTGTTTATTAAAAAGCAGTTGGCCCAGTTTCCATTCTAAGGAAAGCCCTGAATCAACATGATTCTTTGGCCTAACATTTACTTTTTTTGACGACTCTCCACCCTCATTCACAACTTCAAGCTTTTCTGTTCTATCAATGAATGTAGAACCATCTGATATCATGTATAAATCGTACCTAATTAAATGCCCTTGATTATTATGTGAAACATGTATATCTGGAAATAATTGTTTATCAAGCCCATATTTTTTTTTGCCTCTTGGTCTCTCTAAGCTGTGTAGCATTTGATAAATTGCAGCAAAATATGGAATAACGCTTTTTAGGAATCCTTTCAGTTCAGACATCTCTTTTTGATATATTCCGTAAGATTTATCATTCCATTCTAAATAGTAATGGCCGATTTCTATTCTTGGTTTCACATAATCATTAGATATAATATATTGACCTACTATATCTTCTGTAATCTTCAAGATGTCTGTAAATGTTTTCCAGACAAATAAACTCTATATCTCATAAATGCAGAACTAGTTAATTGTTGTTGTTGAGGCTAGGGACTTCTATTCGAGTGTTGAATAAGTAGTTTTTATCCATAAGTTCTTTAATCGTGTGAACATGTAGTTAGAATATTGGAAAACAAAGTTGCCATAGTCACGGGAGCAAGTAGTGGTATAGGATACACTACCTCATTAGCTTTATCGAATGCTGGTCTAAGAGTTGCAGTTGGAGCAAGGCGAATAGACAGATTAAAAGAGTTAGAAGGACAAATTATAAAAAACAATAAAGAAGTTTTTGTTCAAAAGCTTGATGTTACAAGGAAATTGGATTGTATTTCATTTGTTGATGCAGTAGTTGAAAGATGGGGAAGAGTTGATATTTTAATTAATAACGCTGGTTTAATGCCGCTAAGTTATTTCCAGAATGGAAAAGTGGAAGAATGGGAACAAATGATTGATGTGAATATCAAAGGAGTTCTGTACTGCACTTCAGCTGTGATTCCATTTATGCTAAAAGAAAAATCAGGACATATAGTCAATTTGTCATCAGTTGCAGGGAGAATAGTATTTGCTGGAGGAACTGTTTACTGCGCAACAAAACATGCCATTACTGCATTTAGCGAAGGATTAAGAAAGGAATTAAGCCCGAAGTATAACATACGCGTTACATGTATTGAACCAGGGGCTGTTTCGACGGAGCTATTAAAGACAATAACAGATGAATCCATGAGCGGATTTATAAAAGCTACCAAGAATATGGAAACGTTACAGGCAGAGGACATTGCAAATGCGGTCTTATATGCAATAGAAGCACCAAATCATGTCAATGTCAATGAAATTTTGATAAGACCCACAGCCCAAGAAAGGTGATACCTGACAAAGATAGGATTCCTTCAAATTGAGTGACTATTCAGTTTGTCGAGTCGCCTCAATTGGAGAACTAATCACTAGACAATGAACTGTGTATTCATAGATCTATAATCCTATTAAAAAGGAACTAGACATCGTTCTCATTGTGTTTTGCTATTAAAAAATACAAAGGTAAGGAGCTATAACGTTGTTGCACGCATACTTGAACTATCTACTGCGTCCATGATTACTTGCGTGGCATGCATTCCAAACTTTGTCTTGCAATAGTTTTCATTTCTGAGTTTTGAATCAAGTGTATTTTTCTTTATTAACTCTGATACTCTATTTA
>JAKEIK010000141.1 GCA_022545895.1 Nitrososphaeraceae archaeon
ATATTTACTTTTGAATGACTAATATTGTTTACTTCACCCATAGTGAACCGATTGGGCCATTATTGTGGCGTCCTAAAAAGAAATTAAACTGAACATTTTTCGGTCTTCTTTATAAGCTTTGACGTACATAAACATAATGGAGATTTTGACAAATAGTCCTTCTTGGGTTGAATTAATGCAAAGTTGTATAGATAGTGAGGACATCGATAAGCGAGTAGAGATGTTAGAACGTATAAATCGTCTGCTCCCGAAAGAGAATATGATAAATCTACCTTCTTTCATAACGAATGACTACATCGATAAAGCATTATATTTGCTTGAAGAACGGTTACTTCATCTAGCTTAGACCCGCTGATGACAGGTAATTTCAATGGGGCCCCGAATCTGCACACAATAGAAGACATTCGAACAGGTGTGCGGATGTCCCGCTTGGTGGTTATCTTCTATACATTCGTCGTGCTGAATCTCGAGTAAAAACCGAGGTAGACTAACATAATACCAATAGTACCTAAAAGGGCTCCTACAATAGCATTACCGTTCTCTATCATTAGTTGTTTGTCATGAACGCTCAAACCAAAGACGAAGATAATAATTCCGATTCCTAGTAAGACTAAACCACTTTTGTGTAAGTTTACCTTCCGCATTTCAGGATAATGCATCGACTTTTCCCTAAACGCGAAGATTTTATTCAGGACCTGGAGTATTCTCTTCATAGGAATTTTGTTCTAATTTGAAATAGCAACTAAAGCTTGTAATTGAGTGATTCCACTTTATCAAATTCATACATCATCGAATTGTCGCAATGTGTATTCGGTATTCTGTATTTTGTATTTACCGTCAATTCTAGATTTCTGTCTCGGCCATTTAATATTAATCGAATGTTATGGTCAAAAGTATCAAACAAGCTTGCAATTTGATGAGGGTCGCCAACATTTATCATGTCTTTTCCGAAGGGACCTATCACTTTCCTAGCTCCACCTACTTGAGGATTATTAAAGAGCGTTTTCAACTGCAAATTCTATGGGTGCACCTTCAGATCTTGCAAATTCTACAGTCAATTTAAGAAATTCCTCACATTTGGGCAAGCTCTAGACGCAAAGATCACTTGTTGAATAATAATTGTACTCAGAGACCCCGGCAAGACTATAATCACTATAAGTTCTAAGAATGACGTACCTATGGCTTTCACTAACACAATTGACAAGGAGTTTCTAATAAGGATTGAAATCGGTCTATACGTTTAACAAACCCCATTTGTAGTCCTGTGATCAATCTTTAAGATAGAGGATATTTCAGTTGGAAATGAGTTTTCATCAATCTCTATTGAACCTTCATTCTTCTCCATTCTATCCGTTCCTCATATTAATAATACATAATACTCTAGTAACCAATAAGATATCATAAATTCTTAAACTTTCAGACAGACCATAAAGTGAAAATTTCTGCATATGTCGCATCTTTAACTTCTGATTAGAAATAATCCGAAATAATCAACGTTGTAGCAGAAACAGAAAAAATCGTTTCGACCGTCTTATCTCGAGCGAAAAATTATATTAATTTGCGTTATAGACAATATCACTTCGACCGGCTAATTTGAAATAGACTCGTAAGAAAATTGGACTCAGCAATAAGGCTACCATAGATGAACCAGTAAGATACTTGACAAAAATAATAAAGGAAAACGTTGAATATTGTAAAGATCTTGCACAAGAAGCCATGTCTATCATATAGATACCATCAAAGGCAATTTCGTGGTGACAGATAGTGAATATATTGCAAACGTTCCTTTAAAAGGAAAACAATTGGTTACTCATCTTATTTACAGCAACTCGAAACAAATTTTAGAGCAACAAATATTTATATTCGAAATGTTATGTGAAAAGCCTATTACCGCACTGTTGCTTACCACATTTGGTATAAGTATAACTAAGCACTTTGTGGTATTTTGCGTGGTTTCTTGTGTGGTATTCCTTAAACAATTTCACGAGCAAGGTATAACAAAATGGAAAATAGTATTATCTAGGTGATGGATGAAATATGCTTGCACAACGCCCGGTCATGTTTCTTTTAGAACTATAGTCCCTACGAATATTATCCGACAAGAAATTTGATAGCAGGCGATAAATTAATATTGTCGTGGGAAGCCCGTAGCAATGAAATGGTTGTTGTCGTAAGAAACGCAAACGTTACTAGCACCAATGTTCATGGAAAACAACAAGAAGTGGAGTTTAAGGAAAAGAGGAAACTCAAATGATGGCAGCCCGAACATTTTCTTGTTCCAATTGTAATGAGTCATTCAGTCTACACCTTCCAGAAAATGCATGAAATGCAGCGTACTAAGTGTAATGACAAAAGACACGACCAATCATAATTTAGAACGAACAATACAATGTCATAATTGCGGTCATAGAAATATGATTTATTATTATATTCACACTCATCCACTAGTCGTGATGGGAAGTTAGTAGAGTCTTTAAAAATGAGAGTGCGTTGATTTGGTGGTGTTTCTCTCCCTTTCTGTTGTTGGTTTTGGAGTATTGTTATCGATAGGTATTGCAAGTGTATCGTTTGGTCAGCAATTCCTGAATTATAAAAGTAATACAATTGGTGTTCAAATTGATTATCCCGATAAATGGGTATATACTGACTTTTTAGAAATTGTTTTTTTCGTTCCGAGCAACGAATCTAAACCTGACAAAGTAGTAATAGAACAAGAAGTTCTTTTTATTATAGCACAGGACACCTCAGTTATCTACCAGAATATCACTCTGGAATCATACATGCAATACGTTAAGGGAAGATTAGAAAACAGATCTGATTTTGTTTCTAATTCAGAGCCTCAAAAAACTGAACTTGGTGATCTACCTGCATACTCCATGGAATTTATAAATTCGAGGGGAATGCCTGGACTTTTATTTGCCCTTGTAAATAACGGAAAACCTTACGCAATTAGTTATGTCGCTACAGAGGATAAAATTTATCAATATCTTCCGACTGTAGTGAAAATGTTAGCAACTCTGAAGTTTTCATGAGCAGCGTACTTAGATTTGGAACTCCCTGCTCAAAAAATTTCCTTTATATAACTCAATCTGAATTTTCTTTGCCTATGCGAGACGCACCCAAGGGAGCACGTGTCTATAGATTATTAGTTACTATGTCCAAGTTGTAAATACAACGTCGCTTGTGGAACACGATAGATTTTAACATCTTTCAGGTAAAGTATTCTGGGACTAGGAACTCGGTCCTTTCTTTTTCAGTCTCGTTTTTTACAAATCTTGCTCACATGAATTAACCTTGTCGACCTTATCTGTTTCCGGATCGTTTGTAAGTGTGCCACAAGTTAACATCGTCTCTATTTCTCCATTTCAGGTGAAGAAGGTGAGAATATCATAATTGGTGGGACAGTTAATGAGAGTTTGCAGTGGAAGTAGCAATGATATTTTAGCTGGAAGGGACGGCGCAGACAAAATTACGGTAAATGATAACGATGTGCTTCTTCAAGGTAATGATACTACTCCGCCCGCATTACTTCCCGATGGAAGCCGCGATGTATTAGACTGTGGTCCGGGAAATGACAGTACCTGAATCAACATCCATCTGACCTTGATAATGCCATCAAATGCGAAACCATACATGCGGGCTAGTACTAGGCTAAACTATCCAATCCTATATCGAATAAAACAAATAAAATAATTTATCGGATTTATAATCTCATAAAAAGAAAGTATTTTAAAACAATTGATTGGAAGTCAACCAGTAACTATTGCTTCAGTCATATTACTTTCGGCTGTCATATTGCTACCACCACTTAACATTCCCTCGGCCAGATCTAGTTGAGTCAATGCTCCAGGGTCATCGTTAGCCTCTATAGCCACACGAG
>JAKEIK010000142.1 GCA_022545895.1 Nitrososphaeraceae archaeon
AAGGTTCATCGCTGCTAAGGTGGTAAACTAGTGGATTAACATTTTTTTGTGCTGATACATAAGATGATGACAAAACGAATGGGTATAAACCACCAATGCCTATCACAACTGACGATAAAATAAACACCAATTTCAAATTTCTTGCACAATCAACGTGATTCATCAATCTCAAACATACATTGATTTTTTAAAATAGCTAGTAAAGAAGTGTTTGGTATATAGTGAAATTATGATTTATGAATAAAGTGATGGCTTGAGGTTACGTAATGTTTTGATTTTTAAACAAACTTTTCTAACAATTACGTGACAGCGAAGGTTTCGAATTTAATGATGTATGGGTTCCAAATTAAACCAACATGAATGCTAAAAGTTTATAGTACAGATAATTTTTGAGACAAAATCCACACAGAATATAACCGGAAACAAACCCAATTTCCATGATCATATTGAATTTCAAAAGGAGGATGGAAAAACAAGAAAATACTGCAGTAATTACTGGGAGTTCAACTGGAATAGGATTCGAGACAGCATTGCTTCTCGCAAGAAGTGGATTTCATACATATGCTACAATGCGAGATACTAATAAGAGAAAGATAATTGAAAAAATCGCGAATAAAGAAAATCTTCCATTAGAAGTTTTATGCTTGAATGTTGACAATTATCAATCGGTAAAAAAAGCAATACAAAAAATCCTAGATAAAAGTAAACAAATTGACATTTTGGTAAATAATGCAGGTTATGGTTTGTTTGGTGCTTTAGAAGATATTTCTATAGGAGCAATAAAGAAACAATTTGAAACAAATCTATTCGGAGCAGTAAGAACAATTAAAGAAATATTGCCGATAATGAGAAAGCAGAGGAATGGAATTATAATAAATGTTAGTTCAATTTCTGGCATCGTTGGTTTTCCCGCCCAATCTGTATATGTTAGTACTAAATTTGCATTAGAAGGGTTAAGCGAAGCTATATCTTACGAACTTGAGCAATATGGAATTAAAGTAATTCTTATTGAACCTGGTGTTATCAATACTAATTTCGCACCAAATATTACACTTCCAAATCCAATAAACAATAAATCACAACAAACTATGTTGATTGACCAAAAACCAGCAATTAATTATCCAAATAATGATACTAAGAAAGGAAATTTTTCATACTACTCGAGTACTGTGGATACATTTCTATCTCATTATTATCCGGCTATGAAAAATGCTCCGTTACCACAAGAAGTTGCGGCCGTAATACTTGAATCAATTAAAAATGCAACAAATTCTTCAGAATGTTTATTCAGGTACATCGTAGGAGAAGATGCAAAGACCTTCTCAGAAACAAAAAAGAATATGTCTATTTCACAATTACACAAATTTATTTCAAAGAGATTATTAAGCTAGGTATATTGCTGTAGTATCACAATTAAATTCCTGCGCTGCTGTCTGACTGATCAAATCTAAAAATGGGACACTAAAACCAGTTGAAATATTTTGCAAAAAACTTTATTATAAATTCATTCTGCATATACTAACGCCGATAGCAAAAGAACACCTATTAAAGCTGGCGAGGGGAATTTGTACTTGACACCATTTCAGAGTTTTGAAAATAGAATTCCCCCAAATGTGAAAACAAAATAAAGTCAATTGGCTGAAAATATGAAAAATAAAAAAATAGTTGTTCGGGAAATATATAATGTGTCTTGACACTAATGGGATTTATTAAGTTAGTCATGCCATTAGGCTTTGCGTAAGGCTGATTCGATTAAACTAATGTAAATATTAGAAAATCATGCCAAAATTTCCAATTACATCCGAAATTTCAATGTGGATACACAATCTCCAATTTTAAAATATGACATTAGTATTTTAGGAACAAAATAGATGCTTTTATGAACACAAATGTTATTGACATACCTGAAATTAGAATTATTGTTGTTTTTATTGTATAAAATCTACCATTCTATTTAGTTCACATGTGCCTAAAGTATTTATAATCTTCAATCCATAATCTGAAAAATGATAACAAACATTTTTGTAAATTTGCCTGTAAAAGATCTCAATAAAACAGTCGAGTTCTTTACCAAACTTGGTTTTACATTTAATCCTCAATTTACCGATGAAAATGCAACATGCATGATTGTTGGTAAAGATATATTTGTGATGCTATTAGTAGAAAAGTTTTTTAAAACTTTTACTAAGAAGGAAATTTCTGATACCACAAAAAATACGGAGGCGATAGTGGCACTATCCGCACAAAGTAGAGAAGAAGTGGACCAGATGATGGACAAGGTCTTAGGTGCTGGAGGCAGGGAAGCTAGAGATCCGCAGGATCATGGATGGATGTATGGACGTAGTTTTGAAGATATTAATGGACATCTTTGGGAAATATTTTACATGGACGAAAGTGCCATGAAAAAAGAATGAAACGGTTTACCAAAACTAATATTCTACTTTTGACAAACTAGACATTATTTCATGCGAAACGAGTTGTCAATAAATATCTTATTTACCGTAAAGTCAGGATTTAAGATGATGCCTATGTCAATATCGAGGACAATAGCTTTGGAATGAATTTTTCATTAGGAAGGTCGGATTTGTAATTTGTGCAATTTACCAGATCTTAACCCTATTACTAATACCTTGCTCTGACTAATCTTTTACTTTAGTTCCCAAATCTTGGTAACCGCGTTTCCTTTTTGATTTATTTGATCTGCGAACACACCCACAGTCTTTGACAGTGAAGCAAAGTCCCCACTTGAGGAGGCGTTAAAGAATACTGTACCATGATTTCGAAGATATCCATCTTTCCCCATAGTGCCTATTGCTTGAACTGTGTATGTAGCCACCTCTCCTTTTTCGTTCATAATCATCCCTTGACCATGACTTCTGGAAACGCCATCAGTACCGAATTCTACCCAAACTGTACCAAAATCTGAAACATTTGTAGTTCCCCTGAAATTGCCTCCTCCTACCCATGACACTTCCATGAGTGGTTTACCAGGCTCAGGTATTCTTAAACCCGCACTTGTACCGAAAGTAGTTAAAATAAGGTCACCTATTGAAGCAGTTATGTTTTCGGGACTGAGAGTTGAATCAGGCATCATGGACATAGACATGGAATTTGTTGAGTTCCCCTGGGCTTGTGCCAAAGATTGTTGATAAGGGACAAAATTTGAATTAATCACTCCTACCACTAAAGTTGTTATGAATAAAGTCATTTTTGAACCTGAAAGTTTGTAAGACCACAATTTTCTATCTCCAACCAATTACGTAGCACTTATATTATTTTAGGATTATCATCAAATTGCAGAAAACTACGTAAAAGGAGGTTATCTCGACATAACGGAAACTAGTCTGAAATTTATTCTTGGGGGAAGTAAGGACGGTGATCTAGTTAAAATCATGTGTACCAATTGGGCCCAAATTGTGTAAAAGTTGATTCACAAACGGAGCCCCATGTTAAAAATATCATTGGTCACGTCTCCATAACTAAGAACTAGGGATTAATTTTCCCGGCATTGCATTGTATTCCGCATGATGGTTCTTTAGCCGATTGATTCTCCGAAGGTGGTTTTAGGTTTGCTTTTTCCGCCGCAGTACAGTGGTGTGAGGCTTGGAATTTGGGTGGAACGGTGCCATTAATAAGTTGAACATACACATCGCAGCTACCATAAATTCCGTGCATTGTTGATTGCCAGAGAGCACCGTTTCCACAAGAAGTTACACAAACGTCAATGGTATACCATACATAATCGGCTCCTGCTTCACAGTTTGAGTTTGCTTGAGCAGTACAGCTACTTGCGCCGATAATAGAAAGTTCTGCTGGGCCTTCATCGCCAATTTGATTCTGCAGATTGTGAAGCGTCATATATGTATCAAAAGCGAATGCATTAGGTACAGATTCACTTGAAATTGTCAGCAGTGCTGTAAAGTTAGCTAAAAGACCTATGAGAACAAATAAGTAAACAGGCTTGCTCATGAATTTTATCCTTTGATAGTCCCTTTTATAATTTACTTATATCTTATTTTGAAGAGGTCTATTCAAGTTAGCAACCTACAACAGTTATTCCTTACTAAATATCAGCATATACCACCAACTCTAACCGTTATAAATTTTGTTGCTCAAAGTTGATAACTGACAAGCACCGTTCAACCTGACGAATCACAATTCCAGTTGAAACTCCGGGAATCGTCGGAAACTTGATTTGATTTCCATAGGTAACTCATGATGGTTTGGGACTCCTATGTTCTCCCAAGTTTACTAACTGATAACTGATAACAAACATTTAATATTTTGATTAATAAGATATGTAACAGATGAGTTATACTAATACGTATAAAGAGTTAATGAACAGGTACTTTTAATTATGACTAATAATCCTACTCTTAAAGTTCTCGAAGCTTATACTAGGGATGTCGGCCGTGGAGTAGCTCGTATTGACTATGAATCTATGGATTCTTTAAGTGCATCTACTGGGGATGTTATAGAGATTAAAGGAGGCAAACGTAGAACGGTTGCAAAATGTTTACCTCTCTATCCTTCAGACGAGGGAAAAGGTATTATCAGAATTGATGGCCTTTCACGGAATAACTGTGGTGTGGCCATTGGAGATACTGTCGAAATAACTAAAGTCAAGGCATTACCAGCTGAGAAAATAACAGTTGCTCCATTGGAAGCAATACCACCTGTTGATGAAAGGTATCTAGCTGATGCCTTGGAAAGCATGCCCCTCATAAAAGGGGATAACGTCATGGTCCCCTATTTTGGTGGAAGGCTTACATTCGAAGTTATTGACGTAACTCCTGCAAGTACAGTGCTAGTTACTCAAAAGACAGTGTTTAGTATTGGAGTAAAGAGTGAAACAGTAAGAGGACTGACACATGTTGCGTACGAAGACATTGGTGGACTAAAGGGAGAGATTCAAAAAGTTAGGGAGATGATTGAACTTCCATTAAGACATCCTGAAATTTTTGAAAAGCTTGGAATTGAAGCACCAAAAGGTATTCTTCTTCATGGGCCTCCTGGAACTGGTAAGACATTGTTAGCAAAGGCAGTAGCTAGTGAAACAAATGCTCATTTTATTAGTATTTCTGGTCCTGAAATAATGAGTAAGTTCTATGGGGAATCTGAGGCACGTATAAGAGAGATATTTAAAGAGTCCCGAGAGAAAGCACCATCGATTATATTCATAGATGAAATTGATTCCATTGCTCCCAAGAGGGAAGAAGTAACTGGCGAAGTTGAAAGAAGAGTAGTTTCACAATTATTATCGCTGATGGACGGTCTAGAATCAAGAGGTAAAGTTATCGTAATTGCAGCCACTAATAGACCAAATGCAATAGACCCTGCATTAAGACGACCAGGTAGATTCGATAGAGAAATTGAAATCAAAGTTCCTGATAAGCGAGGCCGACTGGAGATATTGCAGATTCATTCGCATAATATGCCTTTAGAATCAGATGTCAATCAGGAAAAAATTGCAGCAGTAACTCATGGATTTGTAGGTGCAGATATGGAATATCTGTGTAAAGAAGCTGCTATGAGGTGCTTAAGAAGACTGTTACCGGAACTTAGTTTAGAAGATGAAAAAATATCGCCTGAAACATTGGATAAACTGGTAATAACTATGAACGATTTTGAGATGGCTATAAAGGATGTTATGCCTTCTGCGATGAGGGAAGTCTATCTAGAGATACCTGACGTTAAATGGGCAGATATAGGTGGTCTGGAAGATGTAAAACTTGAACTCCAAGAAGCAATAGAATGGCCATTAAGGTACCCTGATTTGTATAAGGAGCTTAGCCATACTCTAACAAAGGGCATATTGTTACACGGACCTTCTGGTACGGGTAAGACGCTATTGGCAAAAGCCGTTGCTACAGAGTCTGAAACCAACTTTATTAGTGTAAAGGGGCCTGAATTAATATCAAAGTGGGTGGGTGAATCAGAGAGAGGTATAAGAGAGATATTCAGAAGAGCCAGACAAGCAGCTCCATGTATTATATTCTTTGACGAAATAGATTCTATTGCCCCAACAAGGGGTGGAATGGAAGGAGGTGCTAGCGGCTTTAGTGGCACACAGCCGATATTATCTCAATTATTAACAGAAATGGATGGCGTACAGCAAATGCAGGGAGTAATGGTAATAGCTGCCACGAACCGAGTTGATGTCATTGATACTGCACTACTGCGGCCAGGGAGATTTGATAAAATTGTTTATGTACCAAATCCTGACAAAAATACAAGGTTTAGAATCCTGGAAGTACATACAAAAGGTAAACCTATTGGTCGGGATATAGATTTTATGAAAATAGCGGAGATGACAAATGGTTTCAGTGGTGCCGAAGTTTCGGCAGTAGTCAATACCGCGATTTCTTTAGTATTACATGAGTACCTTCAAAAGTATCCTTCACCTGAAGAAGCAGCAAAACATACTTCAGACGCCGTCGTATCATCACAATATTTCGAAGAAGCTGTCAGAAAGTTAAAGAAACAAAAGGAAACAAAACCAGGGGAGACAATTTCTAGTATGGTTTCCTATAGGTAAGGCTAACTTGTTCAATTAATGCTGGATTAAGATTGTTTACAATATACATACGGCCAGCCCGTTAACTGACGGTTAGATGTCCATTAGAAAATAAATTTTGATCTCCAATACCCTACGTCATTGTAAAGCGCTTGGATTGATTCCCAAGATGCGCTATCATGTCATCTAGGTAATCCCGATAACCACAAATAAACATCAGATATGCGAATTTAAGAGTCAGGTTTTGAGTTAGTAGAACATTAGGGAGTACCGCCATATTAGCATCACAATTTAGAGAAGAAAAAAAGTTTGACCATTATTTAATATAATTTTGGCTTCTTTAGCCATAAATGAATCATTTCTGATTTAATACATTAGTCTCCGCTAACCGGAACGGATTAAATTACAGTTCATAATAAAGGTAACGTAAAATGGGAATAACTGTAAATTTTTGATGGGCTGATCAGAACTATGTAAATTGACAAAGTAAGTTTATGTTGTTTGCTTTAAATAGGAATCCAAAATTAGAACCATTGATTCAGAATAAGGGCCTTTGTTATAAATGCACGTCATCGTTTGAAATTATTCCTCCACCAGATCTGCGTTATTGTATTCCGCGTGAACAACCAAAGACAAGTGATTATGTCTCTAGTATCTATGAATGTGACGAGAGCCATCACAGAAATTCAGTCTACTGGGAAAGAAAAGATCATGCAACAATATTTGATTCATGGCAATCTACCAGACATTATGAAGACATTCAAGCGAGGAGAAAAAGAGAAGATTACGATCTAGCACGATATTACTGCATTGGTAATTCTGTAAAATAGTTGTTTCATATTCTAATGGAGTTTGAAAGAGAATGACTTCATATAAACATAGCATGACTCAATTTTAGAATGCTCTTGCCATTAGTACACCGAATTTTTGATAATTTACGTACTAATTTTAGTGACGGAGATCACATATATATCGTTAAGAAGCAAGATGTTCTAAATCTTGATTACTTTAGACTTCTTTTTTCGCGAATCTGGCATACCAAAGTTCGTAGTGTATGTTACTGTTTATTTTAGTGTCATTTCTTTAATTTTTCCTCATTTCGGTTTTTCATTTACACCTAATATCTATGGACAAGTTAGGGAGCATAGTCCAACATCGTTCAAAGGCGTTGATATGAAAGGGCTGTATACTAGCATTCTCCATGGCAAACGATCTTCTACCTTCTTTCCGGATAATTATTACAATCAAAGCTTCAAACTAATCACAAGTGCAGGAATGAATCATATCCGTTATGTCCTTTATTGGCAAGCTTATGAAAATGATCCCATTTCCTTCATGGATGAGCTTCAATCAGTAGCCTCACTTGCAGATAAATGGGGACTCCATATTATTTACGACAACCACCAGTATCATACATCGAGTTGGCTTGATCCTGTAAGAGGCTCTGGCTTTCCGTTTTCACTTTTCAATGATAACGCTAGTTATCCTTACGGTTCAGGAGGCGCACCTACTAATTCTTCTGCCTCCAAATGGTGGACGAAGTGGTGGAACAACGCAATAGTTGACAATAGGGGTCTTAATGGGTGGGCTCTTCAGGTAGAATTTCTTCAAAATATCATAAAAACTGTTGAAAATCATTCTAGTACTCTGGGTTATGAAATACTTAATGAGCCCCAGATCCACAGCGTAGATCAATGGGAAAAAATCGGGAAATATAATACATTCATGGCTAACGAACTCAGAAAAATGACGAACAAGACGCTAGTCTTCGACATGGCAATTCCATTACAAATTCATAATCTGAAAATAAGTGCAACCTCAGAAAACATGCTGAAAATGTTACCTCAAAACTATAATAACATATTATTTAAAATTTCGCTCTATGGAATACCAACTACAGGTAGTTATCAGGAACAAAAACTCAACTTACTTCGAGGAGTTTCCAATCAATCCGGAA
>JAKEIK010000143.1 GCA_022545895.1 Nitrososphaeraceae archaeon
AGCAGACGATTTATACGTTCTAACATCTCTACTCGCTTATCGATGTCCTCACTATCTATACAACTTTGCATCAATTCAACCCAAGAAGGACTATTTGTCAATATCTCCATTATGATTATGTACGTCAAAATTTATAAAGAAGATCGAAAAATGTTTAGTTTAATTACTAATTAAAACACTACAAGGAAGGCCCAATCGGTTCACTATGGGTGAACTATCGATACTAATCTGAATCGAAAAATTTTAGTTAGTATCGATTATCATTTATTCATATGATGTTTTATTTCTTCAATGCGTTCAAATCTAGTTCCGACCACTATAGTCTCAGTATACTAATTACGATTTGAACCCGGTACTTGTACCCATATCCCCGCTGATCTAGCATTATAATGTCTGTCAGCATGTTCGCATTGATTTGCATGAAAAATATTTGAATACACACATGCAGAAAATGCTCCATTAGGAGGAAGTTCCTTATCTGAGAATTTGAAGATTATATTTTCAATTCTGGAGTCGCCTGACTTGGAGGTAATCTTTCCAACATCAAGTATCCTTGATTTCTCTTTATTAGTTGTCTGCGAAGACACAGAAACCTTTACTTTACCACTATCAATCTTGGCGTCATATAGACCTACATTTATCTCGAATGCTGTTACCATCTGTAGTGGAACTAAAATTAGAGCCACGGCACATAGTAAACCGAGACACAGCTTCATGCCTACGAACTGCTTCAGTATGAAATTACCTCGTGAGAACAATATTTCCATAAAAAGTAGATCTATCCTAAATCGGATAAGGGTTGTTCCGGAAAAAGATTGGTTTATGCCTAATTTTTGGAAAAAATATAAAGTTTCCTCATTTCTATATTTCTAGTTAGCCTTACGTAGAGCAATTCAATTAAAGAACCTAAAGTAGTAGGCCGTTATAGCCTTTGATTCAAGGTTTAATTCAGGATGATGGCAGGTTAGATGATACGAGTATAAGATATTACCAAGTAACCTCCATTATATCGTAAACTCTGCTGTTTTATTGTCTAAAGTTCATTCAGCGAAAGAACAAAATTATGTTTGTATCATCATTTTGATAACATATTTTATCATTATTTTTCTATACTAAATTCCGCATTTTGTTAAGGAAAAAATCTAATTCTGTTTCTTATCGTGGAGAGTAAAATACTCCACATAAAGCATAGTCGATAAACATAGCTAGAAGAATCGAATGAACAAAGTAAAATTAGCAGTTATGTTGGCATTATCGACTGCATTGTTTGTTGCCATTGGCGGATCGACTTTGCCAGTATTCGCTGGCGGAAGTGGTGACCATCATGATGGTCATGACGCAAAATGTAAACACAATGATGACAACAATTGCAATAGTAATGAAATAGATCAGAAAGTAGATGCAAAGAACTACTGTGAGATAGAGAACGAAAATAAAGATCACAGCAGAGACAATGAAAACCTCAATGATCTGGCATGCGAAAATTTTGCCCAGAATCAAAACGACGTAGCATCAATTAACGATCTGATATTTGGCTTAACCTAACATGTCAAATTCTGTGCAATGTTGAAAATACCATATTTTTTTTCTTTACTTGATCAAACTAAGTAGCAGTGCCATAACAACAATAACAAAAGCATAAAGGTGTTCAGGACCACTAGAGTAGAATGATTATCAATACGAGTGATTGAATACATATACACGATGTTCTTGTTTTATTGAACGCTAGAATAAACCGGGAGCTTTGGAGTTGTCGCATCTTTCCATAACTGTTTAAAATATTCAATAAAACGCCGGCCCAAGTAAGCATCATTGTATTTTGATACTACAACTTTGAGTCTAATAGCGAGACTATGTCTATTCAAATTCGCGCTAATCGCTAATTTTCAGAGCCCCATTATGAGAAGAGGGACAATAATCATTGTCCTTGCAAAAAGATTTATCTGCATAAATGTCTCGTTGGAAATATTTAATCTAAGGTTTGCCTTCATTGATTTTTGAGATCATTGGTAGGCTGATGATATGGTTTCATCAAGTTCAGATTCAAATTTCTTTAATAATCTATCGAAACTTTCTTTTATTTCCTTTACTCTCTTTTCAGTTTCCCTCTTGAATGCTGCAACATCCATTGCCTTATACACATGATACCATCCTCCTTCCTTCAGTGTCTTGGTATCTTTCTCGCATATTCGAAGATTAACCATTTTTTGCAAAGATCTAAAAATAGTAGTCTTATCTCTGTCTAATTCTTTAGCAAGGGTTTCAAGTGAAACAGGTTCGTTCTTGGATATTAGGACAAACAACAACTCTAATTCTAATGGGGATAAGTCATACAATATCGTAAAAAGATCCTTAATTGATGAATTCATTCTGGTTATGGAACTGACAGAAGAGGACGGCATATTCCCTAACTATAGACTATTGCCGTGTCTAATAAGTATTGCTACGTCTTGTCCTGTCATGCTTGGTATTGCTGTATTGACCCAATATCATGAAAGTTTATATAGACGGGTAGCATGATATATCTGCAGATGACGCCATCAACAATGTTCATTCAAGGTGAAGTATCAGAAGTAAAAAATAAAGGGCGGATGAACAGATCTCCTCAAATTTCTGAAGTATTGAAGGCTATATCTGATGATAAGGCACTTACACTTTTTAATACTGTAGCGCTAAGTTCTGGCAAAACCGATATATTATTGAGCACATTGAATTTGACACGTAAGCAATATTACTCAAAAATGGAGCGTCTCTCCAAACAAGGTTTGCTCATGAGGAAAGGTGGACGATATTACCTTACAACTCTTGGCAAGGTGTTATATGAACTACAAAGTACCTTAGGAGTCGCTCTTGATAATTATTGGAAGCTCAAGGCTATAGACTCCTTGTTAACCCCACCTGGCTTGCCTGAATTCGAGCTGAATAAGATGATTGACACGCTACTTGAAAATGATGAATTGAAAAAGTTAATTTTGACGAAGTTAAAATAACCATCATAGACAATACGTTATGTTCTGACTAGTAGTAACAACATCATCTAATAACCACGAATAATAAATTACTGGCAGATACCCAAAATGATATTTAGAAACTCAGATATTCAAGCGTTTTAATTATCCCCAGATCTGCGAGGCGCCAGGCCACTCAATACAAAAGTATCTACGGAAGTTAATCGACAACTGACTAGTCCGTACATGAGAATATCCAAATCATCCCATTTCTCTATAGATTCCACAGATCTGAGAACCAAACAGGATATAACCAGCTATATCCGTGGAATATCTGTATGGATAAAAATTGTTATTATCCTTTGGCATGAGTTCGTATTTCACTACACTTGCATTTTCTTTAGAGATTTGCAAATGAAGTAATGTGTCGGCCATTATATCACTCCAAGGTAGCGGCAGAGCATCTTTCTTTGCTGCTATTAGGGAAATCACTCTGGCTAAATTTTTCCTATCTAGAACAACTGAATAGTCATAATCGTCATTTGGCTCTAACGGATCTCTTGTAGTATAGGGGTCTATGCTGACATATTCCCTGATTCTCTCCTTAAAGTTAGCAACTCGCCAGGTGATGACCCCGAGATCAGATGAACTTAGACTACGAAGTTGTGCAGGTGAGGGCGGTTTTGCATCCACGATTGAAAGCATAAACGTGAATAAGCCTCCTTGTTATATAATGTATTCTAGAAAGAATTCAAATCCATTGCGCGAGTTTCATCCCGTAATACAATCAATTCCAATCTAGTTAATTAGTTCTCTAAGAAGGCAATTGGGTCACTTTAAGCAGAATCTTCAAGACAAATTTCATGGAGGTTCTCCACGGAAAGCA
>JAKEIK010000144.1 GCA_022545895.1 Nitrososphaeraceae archaeon
ACAAGGTGCACATCATGTCATTAGTGTTGAAGGAGTCGATACCTTTGAACTTGTGAGAGGACAAATCCACACTGTGTCATTTGTTGCAAACAATCCTGGAACTATAACATACATTTGCCACGTGCATCTGCCAAACATGGTTGGCCAGATATTGGTGTTACCTAAAGCGGCTGCATAAAAATGATACAAAGCAATGTTGAATGGCGATCTCCGCCTCCCCATTCTTTTTTAATTTTCATTTTGTCCTGGAATAATGATCATGTTATAACAGATACTGACCGTAAGAAACAAATTATGTGGAAAGCGCGTCAAAAACAAAAGCAAAAGTAAAAATCAAAGAAATGCTAAAATTCAAAAGTCTAGATTTAGACCATTAGCGAGCCACGGAATCCCCTAACTCCATAATAAGAGGGCGCACTGTTATGATATACGAAGACATTGCCGTAGCGGCGATCAGCAAAGAGGGCGCCGCCGAGTTTTCTAATATCAGAAGGGGTTTTCACCCAGCTCGACGTCTTCGTATCGAAATTTCCAAGTTTCTGTAACTCTCGATATTGTTCTTCCATTAAAAGATCAATGCCCATGGCAGCTGCCATATCAAAAGCGTTATCTTTTGGTTTAAACGCTTTCCTTGCGTCCTGTCCTTCACGGTCGTAACAAACATTTCTGCGGCCTTTAGGACTTTCCGCTGAACAATCACAAAAAATGTATTCGCCCGTCTTTTTATCATGACCAATAACATCCGGTTCACCACCTGTTCTTTCCATTTCACTGAGTGACCACAGTTTGTCAGCATTAGCTTCCAGCTTTGCTTGTACTTTAGTCCATTCAAGACCTTTATGACGGTTCATGTTTTTCTCAAAACGGGCTTTCAATGCTCTGAGTAGTTCTTCACGTTGTTCTGACGAGAACTCCTTTTTGAGCTTGCGCATAATCATATTATTCATCCCGAGTTCATAAAATCATCTATGTAGGGGATGAGGATTACTTTGCAGCTCGTTGACCCATGATACATAAATTCACACCCCAACTTAGTTACCTGTGATAGTCGGGTGTTAAAAAAGGTGAGCTTTAAAATATGCTTTTTGATAAATTAGCGTTTCTAAATGTTGACGTGATCGAACCATCCTTCTATGCATGAACCTCGTGTAAGTAGATCCATAAACTTTTGTCGCTTTGGCATTTAAAACCCAAGTCCGGGTTCGGTGCGTTACAATACACTAGTGTATGTAATCCAACTAACGGTACAGCAAACTTCGCCATGGTTCGATCATGGGTAAAGGTATATCGCTGCCATCGCAGCTGCATAATATTACCACTCCTTCTTGCTTCGTTGGATTAAATCCAATAAGGGTACTATAACCATCTATGCCACCGGCATGCTGTATAACTTCTGTACCTAGATTAGTTTCTATAAACCATCCAAGACCAATATAACTGACGCTTAAACTCTTGTTGGATGGAAAGGGAAAAGGATCAAGTTCTCGGGGATACTCATGTCTTATCAGATGTGTTTCTTGAATTAGGTCGCTTATACTGGTATGAATTAAGCCGATATTAGCAGCCAGATATTTTAGCAAGTCATTTGCAGTTGAATGTAATGCTCCTGCCGGTTGAATTGCATCTGGAATGAATTCAAGATTAACTTCTTTACCACCAATATGACCTTTAGCTAATCTGGATTTAAGGGCATCAGAAAGGGTTATTGCCGTACTGTTCATTGCAATTCCCGTACTATCCATACCCAGCACATTTAAGATTCTGTCCTTAACAAGTTGAGGATATGGAACACCTGCTTTTATGGATAGAATATGACCTAAAAGACCCATACCAATATCAGAGTAGTTAGCCTTGATTCCTGGTTCACTCACGAGTGAAGTATTTGAAAGAAAACTATAGACCTGCTGAGTAGTATAGGTATGGTTTCTAATCCATCCTGCAGGAAAATCCGGTAATCCTGATGTATGTGTAGCTAGATCCTTAAGTGTAATTTCATGTCCATTGTATGTTGGTATCTTAACAGTAGCAGGAAGGTACTTTCCAATTGGATCGTCCAGGCTAACTAAACCTCGCTTTACCATATCAGCTAGAAGGGTTGTAGTAAACGTCTTTGTGATAGAAGCAATATCAAAGATCGTGTTTCCATCTACTTTTGTACTATTTGCTTGAGATATATTTCCATAGCTATATACTTGAGTACCATTTGGACTAATGATTCCTACCACAATGGATACGCCTGGTAAATACCTCTTTACCTTGTTTAATAACAGTATTGATAACTCCTTTGCGGTGGCGGATTGAGAAGTAGTAGGTTGGGCGATCACATTATTGCGCATAGTAGATAAACAAGATAATGCGAGTGTGGCTATCAATAACAATCCCAGAGACATCGTCCTACTTTTTGTTCTATACAACTGGGATGTTAGTAATTTGAAACTTGTATTTGAGGTTTTTTGGTTAAACTGCACCAAGATTAGTTATTATTATGATATCTGAATTTAATTTCATTCAGTCCTCATTTCTATCATGGAATCTATTCCTGGATTGGGATTCAATCTTCGTCCATCAAATGTGGATTGTACCTTAATTAATTAATAGTTTCTAAGGGCGTAGTACATTATGGAGGCAATAATTTTATCGAAGCTTGAAGCTCCTTCAATAATGAACTCTTGTAAACTCCTTATGCCTTCTTAAAATCATTCTTTAAGACTATTCGATAACGTGCGTTCCCGGATTGAAGATGTGCCAAGGCCTCGTTAACGCGTAAAATTGGAAACTCTTCTATTACCGGTTCGATGGCATGACGAGCACAAAAATCAAGCATCTTCAAAATATCAGCTGGACCTCCTATGGGTGATCCACCAATAGACTTCTCGCCAGAGATCAAGGGAAAAACGCTAGCCCTTACTTGCGAAGCTGCGCCCACAATATGTAATTTGCCACCAGGACGAAGTGTGCTTATATAGGAGTCCCAATCCAGGTCAACGTTTGCAGTAACTAATATCATATCAAAAGTATTTGCATGACTCTTTAGAGCATCAGGATCCCGAGAATTCAAGAAATGATCAGCTCCAAACTCTTGCGCTTCCCTCTCTTTTTCAGGATTGGTAGACAACGCAGTAACCTCGCATCCCCATGAATCAAGAAATTTAATAGCCATGTGTCCTAACCCACCAATTCCAACTACAGCTACGTGATCTGTAGGCTGAATATTATTTTGAATAATAGGGTTGAAGACTGTAATTCCACCACAAAATAATGGACCAGCAGTCTTGGGGTTAATTTTCTCAGGCAAAGGAAAGGCCCATAGCGCTTGACAGTGTATCTTATTTGCGTAAGCCCCATGTCTACCAACAATTACATCTTCTCCTTTCAAGCAACGATTATGATGGCCACTTAGGCACTGGTCACATACCAGGCAAGAACGAGCTCGCCAACCTAATCCAACGTATTGTCCAACACTTAGATGGTTCACCATATTTCCAATAGCAGCGACTCGGCCGATAGCCTCATGTCCCGGTACAAACGGATACCGCGTAAAACCCCAGTCATTTTTTAGCATGCTCAAATCACTGTGACAAATACCACAATATTCCAGATCGATCTCTACTTCATCAGGTTTCAAAGGTCCTAATTCATACTCAAATGGTTCTAGTTTTCCACCTGCTTCATGAGCAGCAAATGCTTGAATCGTCATGATGACATATCCTCAGTGCAAAGATAATAAGGCTTGTGTAATAGCCTCGTAGTGTTAAGGGATGTCAGTATACAGTATTTGGTTTTCAAAAATTGCTCCACGAACCAACACGGTCAAGGCAGATATTTTCTGTATATTTGAAGGATTACTGGATGTTGAAGATTAATTATGATAAATAATTGTCCCACTAATATGCAATGACATATTACTAGCATGTATGTTACTATTCCAAACACTGCTTGTTACAATTCACTATTAAATTAGGTGTCCAGTAATTGTCGCCGTGATAATGGAGTTATTCTAATTGTTATTGTAGCGCAATGTCTCTAGGCAATTTGGCTACTTCACGAGACTATTTTAACTTGCTTCCATTGTAATTCTGTGAAGTAGCATTATGATTACAGCAATACCAATTGAAAAAGGATATCCAACGTATATTTCTATCAATTCACAGACACGTACTGCATACCTTTCTTATTCATCATCGAACTTCATCCTTCCAGTAGACATAGAGAGACTATCGATCGGGCATAAAATCGAAGCAAAATTTCCGGAAAATATTGCTATTAATCCAGTCTCCAACATGATCTATGCATCTTCTTCAGAGGGAATTCATGTCATTGATGGTTCAACAAATCTTGTCACAGCTCTGATAGAAATAGGAAAAGTACGTTCCCTTGGAGCTGTAGCCGTGAATCCATATACTAACACAGTATATACTACATGTTTTGATTCAAATGTACTGACAGTAATAGACGGGAGTAGTAATCAGTCAGTCACAGAAGCCATTGAAGTAGGCAAGGATCCAAGAGGGATTGGGATCGATTTAGCTTCAAATAGAATATTTGTTGCAAATTCGGGTAGTAATTCCATTTCAGTGGTAGATGGAAAAGTGAATAAGCTTGTTGATACAATAGATATCCATTCGGGTTCAGCTGCGGTTAGGAAAGGACCAGAATTTGTTGTTGTCAATCCTATTACAAAGCATCTATATGTACAGTACTGTGCGATATTAGTTGCTGAAGGCCAGGCTATTTTCCTCATAAGTTTACTAGTTATGGATACGAACAAGAATACTGTAAGCGAACGCAATATATGCAGTAGTATGGGAGGTTCTCCAGCAGCAGGAATCGCATTCGCCTATGATAAGGCGAAAAACGTACATTATATTTCTAAAACATCATCAAATACAGTGTTAAAACTAGACATAAGTGGCAAGAAAAAACTAGGGACAATATCTCTGGGAAAATCAGTAATCTGGAAAAGGATTTTATCTCCTTTTGTGTATGTTACTGAACCGATAACCGTAGACAGCGATGCAAATAGATTGTATGTAACTGAAAGCAGCAGAAATATACTATATGAGGTCGATCTCTGAACTCAATAGGCTGTGCAACCTCATTTGGATGTGACACTCGACTATTGAAATTTGAGGCAGTCTAAAAAGAGTAAATTGAATCAAGACTTAATGACTTTATTACTAGTTTGACAGAACCTGTTTCAACATTTGAGAAGCTTGTTCTATGGCTCCCCGTGGTGCGGGATC
>JAKEIK010000145.1 GCA_022545895.1 Nitrososphaeraceae archaeon
CACCGTGCGGGCAAGTGCGCAGACCTCACACTTCAATCCCTGCTTCACTATGTTTTTGATCCCTGCCATTTCGCCCTCTGAAACAACAGGAAATCCTGCTTCGATCACATCAACCCCTAACTCATCAAGTTTGGTGGCGATTTTCAGTTTCAGATCTGGCGTAATGGATACGCCAGGCGTTTGTTCACCATCCCTCAATGTTGTGTCAAATATTCTGACTTTTAGTTTGTCTTCGTTCAAATTAGTTCCCTCTAAGGAGAGCTGATACGCCCGTGCGTGCCATCTCCACAATACCGTAATGCTCAATTAGATTCTTAAATGCATCTATCTTATCCGGTGTCCCAGTAATTTCTACAGTGATAGATTTCTTTCCAATATCAAGAATGTTTGCCCTGAAAACTGACGCATAATTTGTTATCTCCATTTTTGTAGCAGAGTCAGTTGCTTGCATTTTTATTAACGCAAGTTCCCGATAGACAGTATTATCAATATCAAGTTGTTTTACTTCAACGACGTCTATCAACTTTCGTAGTTGTTTTATAAGTTGATCTAAAGTGTACTCGTCTATCTTGGTGGTGATTGTCATCCTGGATAGATCGGGTTGCTCTGTAGTACCTACTGTTATGCTTTCAATATTGAAATTACGTGCCCTAAAGAGATTTGTAATTCTAAATAATACTCCCGGCTTGTTCTCAACTAGAGAGGATATTATATGAAGATGTTTTGAACGTGGTTCAATTATTGACATTTTTTGCTATGCTCCAGTTATCATATCTTTCAGACCTGTTCCCGGAGCAACAAATGGAAAGACATCTTCGTCAGGATCAATGGGAATATCGATCACAGTAGGCAATTCAGACCTAAGCGCCGAGTTTATAGCCTTCTCCAATTCACTCATTGTTTCTACCCTGATCCCATTTGCACCATATGCCTCAGCAATTTTCACATAGTCAGGACAATTATGT
Organism: Nitrososphaeraceae archaeon; assembly: GCA_022545895.1. Classification (GTDB taxonomy): domain Archaea; phylum Thermoproteota; class Nitrososphaeria; order Nitrososphaerales; family Nitrososphaeraceae; genus TA-21. Next base: position 966 of record JAKEIK010000145.1, read on the forward strand.
TGCTCTACACCCATATATCGCCTATCATAGAATGTTCTCTGCCATTGAGCCACCATCCCTAACATGTAATTATTAAGCAAAAACACTATAACAGGAAGTTTTTCGATAACCGATACTGCCAAGGAATTTTCAGTCATATTAAAGGAACCATCGCCAGCAATGTCTACGACCGAAACGTCTGGCCTAGCGGCCTTGGCGCCTATAGATGCAGGAAAGCCAAACCCCATTGTTCCCAGTCCTGTTGAACTGAAAAATGTCCCAGGAGAAATAACGTCAAAATGTAACGAAGCCCACATCTGGCATTGTCCCACTTCAGTAGTAACAATTGATTCAGGAGGCAATAGCTCGCGTAATTTTTTTAATGATTTCTTCGCGGTAATTTCCCTGGGATAATCTTTAAGTGTTTCAGAATAGTAATCTATAAGTTCCTTCCTTCTCTTCAACCATTCATTCTCAAATCCCCTTTTTGTCACTTTCTTTGATATCATTTTTACCATAGTGCGCAAGGAGGATTTCACATCTCCTACAATAGCTAAGTCAACTGATTTGTTCTTGCCTATCTCTGCTGGGTCAATATCCATATGGATTATATTCATTCCTTTCCCAAATTCATCGAATCTTCCCACGGATCTATCGGAAAATCTGGCGCCGACAGCAATGATAAGGTCTGCCTCAAGTATTATCCTATTTGCTTCGGGGTGTCCATGCATTCCAATTGGACCCATTGCCAATGGATGATTTTCTGGAAATGCTCCCTTACCCTTAAAAGTCGTTACCACTGGTGCCATAACTGACTCCGCTAGTGCTTGCAATTCTGAAAAAGCTCCTGATAGAATAACTCCACCTCCTGCCATAATGATTGGTTTTTGTGCCGCGAGTAACAATTCAACTGCTTTCCCCACGTTGGCCAAGTCAGGGTCTATGATTGGGTTATACCCTCTAACCTTTATCAGGTCTGGAAAATTGATATCAGCAGTGCTTTGTTGAACATCCTTTGGAATATCAATCAAGACTGGTCCTGGCCGTCCGCTTTCAGCAATATAAAACGACTTTTTTACCATCTCGGGAATTTCTACGGCAGTTCTGGGTTGGAAAGCATATTTTGTGCAGGGATTTGCGACTCCGATAATGTCAGTTTCTTGGAAGGCGTCTTTTCCAATCATTCCTAAGGGAACTTGGCCCGTCACCGCGATCATTGGGGAAGAGTCTGCATAGGCTGTTGCGATTCCCGTGATAAGATTTGTAGCTCCGGGTCCAGACGTGGCAAAGCACACTCCAGCTTTTCGCTTGACGCGGGCATAGCCATCTGCCATATGAGCAGCAGATTGTTCGTGCCTTACTAGAATGTGTCTAAAATCTGCATCCACAAGTGCATCGTAAATTGGTAAATTTGCCCCGCCAGGGAGACCAAAGATCACATCAACCCCCTCTTTTTCCAGCGAAGTAATAAGTGCTTTCGCACCAGTCATTTCTGTCATTGACAGAGTTATTCACCAATCATTTCTTATATATACTCGTTGTCCTTGAAATAAAGGAAAATTTGGGAGTAACCCACACTATCATCGTAGAGAAATAATTGCAAAAATATACTCACAATCATCTGTGAACAACCGTACCTTGGTTTCTCGACAATCCGAGTTGGTGCGTCACTATAGTTTTGAAAAAGATTAAAGATTGAAGTGGATTTCTAACTAACCGTGGTAGTGGGACATTGGATAGGATAACAGGACCAGAAAGCGGAGATGACGGCAATCATGTTTACCAGAGCATTGCAGAGGATATTTTCGAGAAATTTATTTCAAAAAGTAGAGTTATTGGTCTTGGGAGCGGACTAACAGTATCCTCAATTTTGAATTGTATGAAGCGGCTACGAGAAAATCGAGACATCAAATTCGTGACTACATCGTTGCAGATAAAAAATAGTGCACAAGCCATTGGGCTGAACATGATTGATGAAAGTTACATTCCCGATATTGACTTTGTAATGGACGGAGCGGATCAAATAGATTCTCATTTTAACATGATTAAGGGAGGCGGTGGTGCCCTATTACGAGAAAAGATTGTTATTTCTGCAGCGAAAAGTTTTGTCATAGTAGGTCATTCAAATAAATATGTGGACACATTCAATATACCAATACCTATAGAAGTTCATCCATTTGCAAGAAGTTTTGTTCTAAATGAATTGTTAAGGATTGGCGCGACACCTAAACTACGGATGCTTGATAAGGGATATCCCTTCGTAACTGAGAATGGAAACATAATCTACGACACTATCTATACTCCCTTTCAAGAGATGCACGAAATGGAGATAAAGATAAAAACTATTCCCGGGGTGATGGAGGTAGGAATATTTACAAAACGTGCCGATGCTTACTATGTGATAAATTCGAATAATTCATTTACTATCCTTAATTCGTCTAGTTCTAGATAAGTTGTCTCGGCAATCTCAGTTGGGAATCAAGTAATATTACGCCAAAACTACAAAAAAATCAAGAAGGAGTTATACTTATTTGGAAGATAGGCTGAAGATGTACTACGAAACATGAAAAATTATCATTTGTTTTTAATGCTTAGTTCAGTGTCATCGTTATTGTTGTTTTGGATACCGAATTTTTCAACCATCTCTTTATCTCTTAATTGTCCCGGAGAAGGATGTTCTACAAACTCCGATGGATGTTTTAGTTCTGCATGCAAGGCCTTGCAAGAAAAAGGGAATTCCAGGGGTCATGGCTCCGATCCTGGCTCCGATCCTGGCTCCGATCCTGGCTCCGATCCTGGCTCCGATCCTGGCTCCGATCCTGGCTCCGATCCTGGCTCCGATCCTGGCTCTAAAAATGATGAGTCTTTAGTCCAAGGCAGTTGGTTTAAAGATGGGTTGGACGACAGTGTTGGAAAGATAAATGAAGAAACACAAATAACATGCACGCCAGATTGTATAACCTGTCAGGATGGCTTTTCCAAATGTCAGGATAATACAAATGACAAATTTGATTATAGAGGGAAGATTCCATTATCAGTACTAGATAATCAACTGTTAGATTTAGGTGACGTTCATAGTGAGGTTAACAAACTCAAAGGTGAAGATTTTGGTACTCGAACTTTATCAATAATAATTAAGGATGGTATGTATTACCCTGAGACTTATGGAAATACAAATAGAAATCAAGTAATCAATAGTTCTTTGTCTTTGAAGAATGGCACTAGGGTCACCTGGATTAATCTTGATCAGAATTCTATACACAGTATAACGGTTATTAACGATATAACCAACAGAAAAATGTTTGAGAAAATGATACCCTTTGCAGGAACCGCAGAGTATACATTTAGTACTGCCGGGGATTATCTATTTTTTGATCCAGAGCACCCGTACTTGAACGGAAGGATTAAAGTTAATGATAATTCTGATGCGATGAGAAAAGTGAAGATGTAAGTTACAGATTAGTATATTATCTGACTATCCCTCACTGTTGTTTGTTCCGGCTATTTCAACCAAACTTGAAGTAAACGAAGATGATTGTCCCACAATTAATTATCTTTTCTCTATCGAGATGGTAAAATCTGTATGACTTAATGGAGAACCACAGCTTCTGCATAGACGATTGGTAGGTTTCAACATATCTCTAACTGATTTAAGATAGAGTGATCTGTTTGCCAAATTTCCACATTTAGCGCACATTATTTCAATGTTAGGGCAAGACAAATATTATAAATCTCACGCACAAATATCTTAATTAGAACGCTGTCAAAAGGATATGACCAAAAGAATAATTTTGTATAAATAACTTCTGCAAAATTATTATATGATTTTTTAAGAAGCTTATTTCAGATATTTTTTCGGTTTGCGACTAAATATGCTCTTACAGCCCTCGCAACAAAAGTAATATCTCTTGTCATCATATTCGTAAACAGTAGCAAGGTCTTCATCCATCTCTATTCCACATACAGGGTCCGTGGGCATACTTCGAATAACAGAAATATGCTATATAATTATTATCAAACGTTCAAGCAATTAGCTCAATTGTTCAATTCATTGTTAGTTAGTTCCTTAGCTTAAACTGTAGGGCAAAGAACGATATCGCATACTTTTTAGTTCATAGATCATAGCTAAGCCTGATAATGCAGAAAAGGATAAATATTTTTTTGACATTAGGACGATAATGACAGGAGAAACTCAGCTTAGAGCTAGAAGAACGAGAATGAAAATTCTTAAAGCCATAGCTGACCGAAACGGATCTGCTGGGTTTTCCGAGATTAAAGATGCGACGGATTTGTCCACTGGTTCAATATACTATCATCTGGAACGGATGGTAGTATATGTGACAAAGAGATCCAAACATTATCATATTACAAAGGAAGGGTTACAACTACTTGACCAAAATGCTCAAGTCGCCACTCGATGAGAACTGAATTAGAAATAAATTGGGAACGATATCAATCATTTTTATTTAGATCCACTATTTCGCAATGCTTAGATCTGTAGACTAAGCCATCTGAAAAATCTGGACCGGCATGACAATCATCCCTCTTCGAGAGCATTTGGTAGAAGTAATTAATGAGACAGTGGCGAGGTATAAACATAAACCGTTACTGCTTTCGGGTGGTCTAGACAGTAGCATCCTTTCCACGATAATAAAGCCAGAATTGACAGTTGTGATTTCATTTGGCAGCACTTCACAAGATCTTATTTATTCCAAGATTGTGGCACAAAAGTATAGTAGATTTCATCTTGAAAGAATAATTGATTTTGACGAGTTTAACAGGCTTATTCCAAATGTCATCAGAATTCTTAAAACTTTCGATCCAACGGAAGTTAGAAATTCTACAATACTTTTTGCAGGAATAATGGAAGTCAAGAAAAATGGATATCTTGAAGTAGTAACTGGAGATGGCGCAGATGAGCTATTTGCAGGATATAATTATTTCGCCAAATATTACTCGGATCCAAAAAAATTACAAGAGATTCTATATGAATTGTGGAACAATATGCACTTTGCTTCTAAAGATATAGCTTATGCGTCAGGCATGAAAGTACATACTCCCTATCTTGAAGAACCATTGATAAGTTTTGCCAGAGGTTTGAACGTAAAAGAAAAAGTTCAAGAAGAAAGAGGGATTAAATGGGGCAAGTATATTCTTAGAAAAGCCTTCGAAGATGAACTCGGATCGTTAGTGTGGCGCAGTAAGATGGCACTCGAACGCGGCTCGGAGGTGGACAAGGCAAGTGAATTCATAGAAGATGCCATAGATGATGAAGAATTTCGAACCGAGAGGAAAAGCAGTGTCTCTGAACATGTCTCTTTAAGGACTAAAGAACAACTTTATTATTACAGGATATATAGAACATTTTTTCCTCCACCTTTTGAAGAGAGCTGTTCAGTAAGGAGATGTCCTTATTGTGCTGCCTGTTTACGTGAACCCGGACGATATTGCGATACTTGTGGTGCCTTCCCTATAGCATCTTAGAGATAGTTCATATACTTTGATATGTCTGAAGACCGATAACGTCTAAATAGAATCAAAAAGGATCGTAATCAATGACAGATAACCCGTTCAAAAAATGTATAAACCCCTCATGCAATCTCGTCTATGATATAGACAATACCACTCACACTTGTAAGTGTGGATCTTTTTTGGACGTGGTATATCCCTCCAGTCCGTCGCGAGAGCTAACCGAGATTTTTTCTATCCGTAGAAATCCGAAAGGTAATATATTCAATGAAAGTGGAGTATGGAGATTCCGTGAGCTAATTAATTTTGCCGGAATAGATACCGAGGATTTTCAACAGTGCTCAAAAGTACTCGTCTCCATGGATGGATCTGAGGGACGGCAATCCAAACCTTACAAGATGAGCAAAGTTTCAGAATATGCGAATATGGATCCTGAATGCATGTTTCTCCAACCAGAAGGATATAACCCTAGTGGCTCTTTCAAGGATAACGGAATGACTACTGCAGTCACCCATGCGAAAATGCTCAAGATCTATAGACTTATCTGCGCTTCGACTGGTAACACTTCTGCTTCTGCAGCGATGTATGCTGCTAATGAGAATATGGAATGTGAAGTGTTTGTCCCAAAGGGAGAAATTGCACCAGGAAAGTTGGGACAGGCATTTCAATTTGGAGCACAAGTTGTACAAATAGATGGTGACTTCGATGATGCGCTCTCTCATTCACTTAAGGTTGCTAATGAAAGCGGTGGTTATACTGTAAATTCAATTAATCCATTTAGAATCGAAGGTCAAAAAACGATCATATATCGAGCTCTAGAATACCTTGATTGGCATCCCCCTGATTGGATTGTATATCCTGGAGGGGCGCTAGGAAATACTTCAAGTTGCGGAAAAGCACTCATGGAGCTGGTTAATTGGGGATGGATAAAAAAAGTGCCCAGGCTTTTGGTAATTAATGCCATTGGTGCAAACACATTTTACGAATTAACCAATGGCCTGTATGACGGAAGAAAGCTGGAGTGGAACGACGGTAAACCCGACATAGAATTAATACGTGACTATTACTATGAACGGGATAGAAAAGGCATCAAAGCTAAAACAAAAGCAACTGCTATCCAAATAGGAAAACCAGCGAACATAGTCAAGGCTTTAAGAGCAATAGAATTCACCAAAGGTATGGTTATCGAAGTAAGCGATGAAGAAATGAGCGACGGAATGGCAGTAGTGGGGCTTAATGGATTTGATTGTGAAATGGCTTCTGGTGCGGTTCCTGCGGGTATAAGAAAACTTAGAAAGGAAGGCGTAATTAGAAGGGACGACATTGTTATAGGAATTTTGACTGGAAAACAGAAGGATCCAAATTTGTCTATTAGTTATCACATGGATTCGGGAAATAAATTCGCAAATCCTCCTATGACGAAATGAATTCATTGACAGAGAAAAAAAATAAAAACGGTGATGAATCTTATACTTCATCGATTAGCGACAAAGTGGCTAGATCAACTCCAAAAGATCAGAAAAGAATTATGAAGCAGGTTGTTCATTTTATTTCTAACGAAGTCAGACATAGAAAGAAGGGTGGAGTAGTAATAGGACTTAGTGGAGGACTTGATTCTTCCGTGGCAGCCGTTTTATCTGTGAAAGCATTGGGCAACAAGAGGGTCGTAGGCTTTATTCTTCCAGAAGGAAAACTTACGCCCCGAACCGATTTGGCAAACGCACAGAAAATAGTCAATAGTTTAAAAATTCAAGCATTTAGAATTGATATAGTTCAATCCAAGATTAATTTCTTGAAATTCTTGCCACGACATAGACTCGCTAGTGGAAATCTTTCTTCCAGACTGAGAATGGCAATTTTATATTATTATGCGAATGTGAAAAATCTACTTGTATTAGGCACATCTGACAAGAGCGAGTTAATGTTGGGTTATTTCACAAAGAATGGTGATGGAGCTGCTGACGTATTCCCTCTAGGGGATTTGTACAAAACAGAGGTACGAAACTTGGCACTCGAATTAGGGTTACCAAAAGCGCTAGTAAATCAACCAAGCAGTCCAAGAATCTGGGCAAAACAAACTGCTGAAAGTGAATTAGGACTTCCGTATGACAAGATCGACGAGATTCTAAGAGCCTTAGAAAAAAACCTTCTAAAGGAGTGTAACGCAAATAAGAGTGACATTAAAAAAATGATGACATGGATAAATAAAACTCAACACAAAAGGGAATTTCCGCCTATCTGTAAGATTAACCAGTAGGGGTAACGGGAATACTGGTGGCATCATGTTATTTTTATACTTGTCATTATCATCTGAAATGTTGCCAGTATCAAGATCACAATTAAAAATTCTATTGATCATTGCATCAGCAGTTACGGTCTTTGGTTTAGTGGTGTTTCTTATGACATCCTCTCGAACATTTTTCTACTTTTCGCTTCCGAACTTGAGTCTTGCTGCTTTCTTTGCATATAAATACGTAAAGGCAACTCAACAGAAATCATTTTCTAGGGTCCCGAATAAGAATAAAAGAAAACAAAGTACTGCTACTTGAGGAGAAATATGAGTAATGCCATAACCCCTAACGAAGTAAAGAGAATAACTGTTGCCTTCCACATCCCCATGCTGGCTTCTTGGCTAATATTCCAAATTCCCCCTTGGCCAGCAGAGTTCTTTATATTTGCGTAACTGTAAATATTTTTGAAATCGGCTGAAGGCGACCACGTGGGATTAAACTTATGATTTCTGTGTTTAGATAGAAATGACTCATCGTACTTCTTACGCGCCCCTTCGTCTGAAAGCACTTCAAAGGCTTCCACAACATACATGAATTTTTCCTTTGATTCTTCAGAATTGCTATTTTTGTCAGGGTGATATCTTAAGGCCATAATTCTAAAGGATTTCTTTATTTCTTCAGTCGAAGCCTCCCTGCTCAAACCCAGAACCTTGTAGTAATCCTGCACGTATTCAAATAGAAATATCTAATAAATAACTTCTTCTAAATCAACAGTGGTACCTCTTTTATACAGTCACTAAAATATTACCACTAGTTATTATCAATTTATGAATTCAATTGAAGCCATGAATATGGAAATCGAATCACAAAGTAATAGGTTGACATCGCTACGATTACCACGGATGAAAGATGTCAAAGATTGCATTTTTGTAGGAAATGGTGATTCGTTCGTAGCTGGGCTTATTTCAAGTTATGTGTCCGGTTTTAGATCACTTTGTCTTACGCCGCATGACATCATCACATTTCCACAAATTGCTAACGGCCGTCATGTCTTTTTTGTTTCTGTGTCAGGTAACACTACTGCGAACATTAGTGCAGCAAATGCGATGAATACTCGTGGTGTACCTATAACAGCCATCACAATGGATGCCAATAGTCCCCTTGCCAAAGAATGCAACGATGTGATCGAGATTGATGTCCCACGATCACCTGTGGTAACGTCAGGCACACTGACGTTCACAGCGTCCACTATCATCTGTCTTTCGCTAATATCTGCTATTAGTAATACTGCATTCATCCCTAAACTCTATGAAAAGTGTAAAAGAATTTATCAGATATACGATGACATCAGCTTCACAGGGCAGGTTCATGTCATCTTAGGAAATGATCTTCTTTATCCATGTGCAATATACGGAAAATTAAAAATTAACGAAATTTTTGGTTTGCCTTCATTTGCATACTCTTTAGATGAATTCTTTCACGCATCACTCTTTGGTACCAGGGTAACAGATAACATAATAGTGCTAGAAAAGAACGAAATTGGACAAAAAAGAAAGGAGAACATTGTCTCCGATTTGCTATCAAAGGTTGGATTAAACAATGTGTCACTCAGTTGTGGAAGTAGGTCGGTTCTAGAAACAATCTTTACGTCTATTTTTCTTCAACAAATTATCTTTGTTAACCAGGCTAAAAAGATGGGTATAACAGAATGCAGTTTCTTGAAGAACAAACAATATCTCTCAATTAGCTCAAAGTTGATATATGGCCATCGTTACAAACCTTAGAACACCAACAAATAGAACAACGGCAAAGCCAATTTTATCGTAATTATGAACTTCGACGTGGTCCAAAAAATTATTCCAAATGTATTTATCTTCGAGGCGACCATTCTGTTTTAATGGGAAGATTCTTTGGGAGAACAGGTAAAAAGATAATAGAGTCTCCCAGTGTCTCCTCCGACACTGAAGCAAAGCAGAATCCCGATAATCGAGAGATACAGTCAAGGGATCTTTACAACAAAGGTGTAAATCATATGTCCAATGAGAAGCTATTAGATGCCATTCGCAGCTTCGAGTTAGCCGTTCGTATAGATCCTCACTATGTCGATGCTTGGGTCAAGAAGGGATATGCTCATTTTCATTTGGGAGAGTATACTTTAGCTATTGCCTCTTATGATAAAGCTCTGGACATCGATCCGGATAACCCTGAAGCCTGGAATTTGAAAGGTTTATCATTTTATAAAATAAAGAATTATGATAGAGCCATCGAATGCAGTGTGAAGGCTATTGATGCTGATCCTAATGACGGCATGTCTTGGTATAATCGTGCATGCTACCTTACTCTTAGTGGCAGAGTTGATGAGGGGATGGAGGCTTTGAGAAGAGCTATAGAAATTGACATCTCCCATGCAAAGAAAGCAGTTAGAGATAGAGATTTTGAAAATGCACAAGCTGAAGAGGGATTTATGAGGATAATTGAGGTGGTGGTGTTGGAATCTCTAAGGCAGGGCTATGATTACTCTGGGAAAATTGTTTGGGTAACTGGAATGAGCAAGGACGACGTGGAGGATGCATTGCTTAGGCTAGACATGAAAGGATTGGTCATAAGGCGGGAGAAGAGAGGGCTAATAGGAAAGGATGAGTATTACGAACTAGCAAAGGGATTATCCGAAAAAATAGGCGAAGTGAAACGATCTGGTTTATTAAACTCAAAGAAAGAATATTCAGCTCCTCTACAAGAGATCAAAGATATCCTCGAAAATTTGGACGATGCCGTGGAAGCGGTAAAAAGAGGCGACCTAAGTCGAACTACAGAAAACTTTGACCAACTCATAAGTCCAACGAAGCACGGAAGTACAATGATTGAACAATTTTTTGACCAGCATCGTGACTTGCGGCTGTTCCGGATCAGGTTGACAGATAGAGGGCAAGAATATCTTACGTCTCACAAATCTGAAATATTACAGCTGCTTGATGATGTCATTGAAAAGATAAGAAGCAATCCTGTTTCGAGAACTATTCGTAAATAACCTGAGAACTAGCTTTCATATGCATTATGCCTATACACAAAGTACGAAGAAAGAGGGAAGAACGACTTTATTAACATTAAATTAGCTCATCGCGCTGAATTTGTCACACTGATCCAAATCTATCTACTTGTTTCTAGAAAGCATATTAATATCAGTTTGATTGAAAAATAATATGGAAAAAGTTTTTGCTCACGTGAGTGAAAAAGAAATTACTAGAGCAATTGCTAATATGTTCAATGAAACGCTTGTTGAATATACTGATTCAGACGTAATAATAATTGGGGCAGGCCCCGCAGGCTTAATGGCTGGAAGGGAGCTAGCAAAGAATGGGATTAAAACACTCATAATTGAACAAAATAACTACGTAGGAGGTGGATATTGGGTGGGAGGATATATGATGAATCCAGTTACGGTTAGAGCTCCTGCCCAAAAGATTTGGGAAGAGCTTGGAGTACCCTTTAGAAAGATTTCCGACTCTTTATTTGCTACTTGGGGTCCACATGCCTGTTCAAAACTTATTGCTGCTGCTTGCGATTCAGGTGTAAGATTTCTACAGTTAACCAAATTTGATGATCTGGTTCTAAAGGATAATAGAGTAAGTGGCGTAGTTGTAAATTGGATGCCAGTTTCTGCGCTCCCTCGAAATATAACTTGCGTCGATCCTGTAGCTCTGGAATCAAAGATCGTGATCGATGCGTCTGGGCATGATTCTGTAGCTGTCAAGAGATTAATGGATAGGGGATACATCGAGTGGAAAGGAATGGATCCTATGTGGGTGGAAGGCGGCGAAGACGCCGTAGTGGAAAAAACTGGAGAAGTGTTTCCAGGATTAATAGCAACAGGCATGTCGGTGACTGAAACTCATGGTCTTCCCCGTATGGGACCTACTTTTGGTTCTATGCTAATGTCTGGCAGAAAAGCGGCACAGGTTACCTTGCATAAGCTAAAAGAAATACCTCCACGGCCAAAAATACAGATAAAATGAACTACCAATAAGGCAAAGCACATTCAAGATTTTTTATGAAAATCGAGTATATACATATGTACGGTAGTGAATTAATAACAAAGAAGAGATCTAATGTACTAAAAAAGAAATTAGAAAGGGTCTTCCCGAAAGTACTGATCGATGTTAGAAAATCTATTTCGATTAGCTTACCCGACGATTACCCGGAAATATATCGAACTATCGATCGAACCAGCACTCCTTATACTAATGGCTTCCAAAACAAATCTTTTAGCAATAATGACTCTTTTCAAGGAAAAGACAAATGTCTTATTTTGCTTGACGGATTTGAGTTACAGAGAATTTATTCAGATTTTATATCTGAGGATGAATTGGAGCTGGGGCACGTACATGTAATTTTTAAAGATAGTCTAATTTCTACATATGACGAAGATACCAGAAGATTTCATGCAAGGACACTAATTTGCGGGACCCCCAGCATTATTTCTACACCCGGAATTATTGAAGCTCCTGCGAAGCCGAGAGACTACTACTTTAAAATGATGCTATCTGATTTACTTAACCTTAGTAACGAAGAAATAAAGACGAAATTCAATGAAAGGTTTATTGATTACGGCGATCCTTCAGTGTTCTGTGCTGCCTTAGGATTTGCAGTTCAGGCGGTTTTCTATTTTCTTACCGATGGTGATCCTTTTTGCATTGAAAATACTTGCACGTTGTATAACTCCCACTGGCAGGAAGAAATGATACGCGCTCAAGTCAAGACACCAAAGTTTTGTGAATACCACGAAACTCTATTATGTTTCAACTATCAGAATTAAATTAATGTAGAACCATTATACAAAGTATCTGCAGTAAAAATTTGTGGAAGGATAACGGGACATACACATAGAGTGGGTAGACAAATAAATTACCACTATCGATTAATCAATTATCTGATAACCAACGGCTAATTTATTTGGTTTTAAAGATAAATATAAATAAAATATATACAAAAATAAGAACAACATAGGTACATTAACACCAATATTAATACTATTATTTTGATGGAGTTGGCGAAGTATAAATCACCTAATGACGAACAAATTATTAACTGGTAAAATCTACTTATCAAAATAACGCATTATGTCCGAAACTCAAAAATTCAGAGTACATGATTTGGAAAATAAGAAAAATGATAACGGTATTAAGAATCGTTATGACGTAATAATTATTGGTTCTGGGCCTGCGGGGTATGCTGCGGGAATATATACTTCTCGTGCAAAGCTTAAGACACTTCTAATTACTGGAACTCTTCCTGGTGGACAGCTCATGACTACAAGCGAAGTTGAGAATTATCCTGGCTTTCCCAACGGAATTTTCGGCCCTGAATTAATGATGAACATGAGACAACAAGTAGAAAGGTTTGGTGCCACAATTATAGATGACGAAGTGACAAGAGTAGATTTCAAGGCGCATCCCTTCTTGATATCTACTAACTCAGAAACTTATGAAGCACTTTCAGTCTTGGCATGTACTGGAGCATCTCCACGTAAGTTGGGAATTCAAGGAGAACAGGAGTTTGGTGGTAGAGGAGTATCATATTGCGCAACTTGCGATGGCCCATTTTTTAAGGGTGAGGATATTGCAGTTGTTGGAGGCGGAGATACTGCTTTAGAAGAAGCAACATTTCTAACAAAATTTGGGCGATCGGTAAAGATCATACACAGAAGAAATTCACTACGTGGAAGCAAAATCTTGCAGGAAAAAGCACTTGAAAATTCAAAAATCCGATTTCTTTGGGATCATGTTGTCGAAGGAATCAATGGTAACAAGAAAATAGAAAATATCCAGATTAAGAGTTTAAAAGATGGGAAAAAACAAACGCTCTCTGTCGGAGGACTCTTCGTTGCTATTGGTCATGAACCAAATACGTCGATATTTAAAGATCAACTTGAACTCGATGATAAGGGATACGTTGTCTTAAAGGACCGCACAAAGACTAGTGTAGAAGGTGTATTTGCTGCCGGAGATGTTCACGACTTTAGATATCGACAGGCCGTAACTGCAGCTGGCTTTGGATGTATGGCGGCATTAGATGTTGAAAAATGGCTAGGCGAACAAAAATGGTGGAAAGAGATACAGTAGGTGTTCATCAAGAATCTTGAAAGTAAGCTATAGGAGGCAGTCCACTCTCTGCTTCTTTATATTCATTTTCCGAAAGCAAGTTTTGTTGTGAATACAGACTCTTGAATTTTCTACCATCGTCCGCAAAGATCCCGACGAGTATGCCTTCATCAATCGACTGAGAGACCTTAATCATGGCGGACATCACAGACCCCGAAGAAGGACCTACAAATAGACCCTCTCGATTTAACAAATCCTTCACGTAGTTAAGTGATTCTTTGTTGGAGGCGGTGAACCATTGATCCACAGCTTTCTGCCTTCGTTTGAACAATTCAGGCATCGCGGATTCTTTAAAGTTTCTTAAACCTTGGAGAATGTGATTTTGTTGTGCCTCGATGGCTATGATCTTGATGTTATTGTTCTTTTCCTTTAGGAACGTGGCAGTCCCAGTGATCGTGCCTCCGGTACCACAACCACTAAAGAAGTGAGTCACTTTTCCATTCGTCTGTTCCCAAATCTCTGGACCTGTACCTTCATAGTGAGCTAAGAAGTTTGCCTCATTCTCATATTGATTGGGCATGAAATAAATGTCAGGTCTAGGTTTTGCTATCGCCGCCGCAAGGGCAATACTCTGGTCAGTTCCGGCCCCCACTCTGGGACAGAGGTCATCGGATGTTTCGTGAATGGTCGCTCCCAACTTTCGCAAAATAAATTTGGTTTCTTCACTTACCTTTTCTGGAATAACTATCTCTACTTTGTAACCCATTGAGGTAGCGATACCGGTGAGAGCTATTCCTGTATTTCCAGAGGTCGGCTCGATAATGATACTCTTGCCCTTCTTCAGTACGCCAGACTTTTCCGCTTCCTTCACCATCCAATATGCAGGACGGTCCTTTACCGAACCAAAGGGATTATACCATTCTAACTTTGCATAAAACTTGACTTTGGCGGTAGAGTATTTTGATAATTCAACTACTGGGGTTCCCCCTATTCTTTGAAGTAGATCAGGTCCACTCGTGGACGTCATTCACTTGGCCTTCTTTATTAGGAATTCTAAATCTTTAGCATTCTTGTTAATGTATATGAGCTCATGACCAGTCCTTTTTACCCATCTTGATATATCCTCCTCCGATTCAGGGTCGTCTGCTATTACCTTCAGTTTATCACCTATTGTAAGTCTTTCAATCTCAATCTTGGTTCTAAAAACTGGCTCTGGGCAATAAAGACCCCTGACGTCAATAACCTTTGCTGATGATTCTTCGCTATTTATCATTTCGAAATACCCTGATTTATTGTAGCTTAGAGCGATTTATATTAATCGTTTATGGCTAACCGTGTCTACAAATATACCGAACTAGAAATGGCCTCATGTAAAAAACGGGGTGTTTATTGATATTTTCCTTAAATGATTTTTCGGAACCCACGAAGACTTTATTAATATTTCACGTTCGAGGATCTCCTGAAAAAGTCATTTTGTTTAGGTCTGATTAGCTTGGATGCCGTGACTTTTTTGAATTCAAATTCCCATCCTCTCACGATTGCTGCAGGGACACGTAAGGATTTTCTCATCACCAATTCCGCAGCAGAGGCGATTTCATCAGCTACCGCTATTTCGGTTATTCTTAATGATTTTCCAAACATGTCATTTTCACCAATATAACTTATGATCGGCTCTACCCCAGAAATTCCTATTGCTATATTAACTTGTCCTTCTCTGAATGGTCTCCCGAAAGTATCAGTTATTACAATTCCCACATCTCTCTTCTCCCTCCGCTTAATTTCTTCCCTCATCATATTTGCAGTTCCACTCGGATCAATCGGAAGTAAAGTAACCATATTTTCATCCTCGTCCACGTTGCTAGTGTCTACGCCGGCATTGGCGCAAACGAAACCATGTTTGGTTTCTGAAATGATCACCCCATTTTCCAGGTGTATCAATTCACTTGATTCAGAAAGTATAATCTCGACCATTCTGGGATCCTTCTTCTGAATTTTAGCTATCTTTCTAGCTTCCAAGGAAGGGATAATGTCTCTCAGATCAACCAACCTGCCCTCTGATTTTGATATGATTTTATGCGTGATAACAAGGATATCCTTGTCAATTAGGTTATGATTTCCCTTCCTAATCGAATTCAAAATTATTTCGGTAATATCGTCACCCTCCCGTATATCTTGCGCAACGAATATCGGAATGATTTCTATGCTATTCGAATAATGCAGTCTATCCTGTCATCCCCAATAACGAAACATTATTGTTTAGTGTTCGTCAGCACAGCTTTTCCATATTTTTTTTCTAAAAGATTTAACAAGAGAGTCAAATCTCTGATCTCAATTATTGCATCTGCTCTTGCCTTTACTACATCAACGGGGCAAAAACCAACGGTAAATCCCGCGATTTCAAACAATTTAAGGTCATTGGCACCGTCTACAACGACTACGATGTCCTCTTTCCTTATCCCCCATTCTCTAATAATCTCGTTGACCGCCTTTGACTTATCAGAAGTTACACTAATTATAACCTCATCCAGTTTTCCGTCTTTGAATACAAGTTCATTGGAAT
The DNA here is from genome assembly GCA_022545895.1 of Nitrososphaeraceae archaeon. GTDB lineage: Archaea > Thermoproteota > Nitrososphaeria > Nitrososphaerales > Nitrososphaeraceae > TA-21. Next base: position 17,303 of record JAKEIK010000145.1, read on the forward strand.
ATATTTTATCTAACAATAATTCCTTCTTTAGTCTATCGGTAATTATCGTGAATCCTCCCGAGACTGCAATCATCTTCCAACCTGCATTTCTCAGAGCATTACAAAGGACCTTTGCTCCAGGCATTATTTCGAGATTTTCTCCGATGCTCAAAGCTTCTTCATATGGAATACCACGCAGTGCGTTTACGCGCTTGCACAAACCGTCTTCCCAGTCTATTTCTCCTCGAATACCTTGTTTCGTAATGTCCCAAATCTCTTTTTCTTTTTGTGGTCCAAATTTTTGTGCTAGTACAGGCAAATACTCAGCATTTAGTAGTACGCCTTCTACATCGAAGATAATTAACATATCAACTATTGTACGAAAATGTCCATTTCCTAGAATATATTAAGCTTCTTTAAATAAGTGATTAGAACACATAAATTTCGAGTGGTAGAAGGCGCCGATAGCCTAAATCATTTCTGGATGTACAAGTTTAGCTGAACATTTTCCGCCAAGCACAAAACAAAAGGGTCTAAAATATTTTCTATTCATATGGCTCTAGATGAATCATAAACGCAAAGAATTGGTGTGATGTTCATAATGCAATTTTGCAAGTTGAGGTGGCGGCATAATTTTGCATATTTCATGTGTCGGAAAGGTCATATAGCACAATGTTACATTAATGAACTTCAATGAGCGATGTGCCAGAAGCAAAATATCTAGTGACGGTGAAAAATGTTGAGAAAGCCATAAAGTTGGATGAGGTTGCGAAGGCAGAACTACATAGTGTGGGAATGATGGATGACAAGGGGAAACTTAAACTGAAAGGAGTAAGTCCCAAAATGTTAAAGCGAATGAAACTTGAGGCAGTCGATTGTCCAGTCCTATCAAAAGAGGTTGGATTCGTACAGTGTTATGTGTGTAGTAACTTTCACAGTAGAATAAGTGGCAAAGTCTACTGTAAAGGAGAACCACTCCAGTTAGGACAAGCTTCATAAAACAACCAAATTAAGTTAGTCCGGTTTGAAGAAGGAAATAGGCATAACTGCTTCTCGAGATTCAGATTTTAGTGAATGGTATCTCCAGTCGGTGATCAAGGCAGGATTAGCGGATTATGCACCTGCTAAAGGATTCATAGTGCTCAGACCTTATGGTTATGAAATTTGGGAAATAATCAAAGGGATTTTAGACGAAAAACTAAAGAATCTTGGGCATCAAAATGGTTTTCTACCTACATTAATACCTGAAAGTCTTTTGTCCAAGGAACAAGATCATTTCGCTGGCTTCATGCCAGAAGTATTTTGGGTTACCAAAGCAGGTGACAATGATCTTGCCGAGAAGTTAGCAATCCGACCTACTTCAGAAACTTTAGCATACTCTATGTTTGCTAAATGGATTTCCAGTCATAGGGATCTTCCTCTGAAACTAAATTTCTGGAATAGTGCTCTCCGAGCTGAAATTAAATCTACTAAACCGTTTATCAGAAATTCAGAATTTTTATGGCAAGAAGGGCATACAGCACACACCACCGAGCATGAAGCTGACATTGAGGTCAGAATGATACTTGATGTTTACAAAGACCTTGTGGAAAACTACCTCAGTATACCAACTATGTCCGGTTATAAATCTGAAAAAGAAAAATTCGTGGGCGCAAAATATACAACTTGCCTGGAATCATTGATGATGGACGGAAAATCTTTGCAGATGGCCACTTCACATCAACTAGGTCAAAATTTTGCCAAGCCGTTCGAGATCAAATACCTGGGAAAAGACATGATGGAGCATTTTGTGTGGCAGACATCATGGGGCATCTCTTGGAGATTGATTGGCGCAATAATAATGACTCATGGTGATGACAAGGGGCTCATAATACCTCCGCGGATTGCACCTATTCAGGTGGTAATAGTACCGATTTACAAAGATGTTAATAAAGAATTGGTGGTGACAGCTGCACGTCGTCTAAAGGACATTTTAGGTCTGGACGGGATACGAGCACATTTGGATGACAGAGATGAATATACATCCGGATGGAAATTTAATTATTGGGAAACAAAGGGAGTACCATTGCGTATAAACTTGGGTCCTAGAGATGTCGAAAACAACCAACTAGAATTGGTCAGGCGAGACACTAAAGAAAAGGATATTGTAGCAAGTGCAGATGCAATTGCAGAAGTCAAATCGTTGCTCTCTAATATACAAATCAACCTTTTTGATCAGGCCGTCAAAAGATTGGAGGAAAAGACGAACGTTACCTCAGATTTGAATGAGGCCAAAATATTACTAGAAACTAAAACAGGTTTCATTTCCACGTTTTGGTGTGGAAATCGTAAATGTGAAGAAAAAATAAAAGATGAAACGTCTGCAGATATCAGGCTGATTCCATTTGAAGGACAAGATAAACTTGAAGGCAAATTATGTATTTGCTGTGGATTAAGTGCAAAATCACATGTCATTCTAGGTAGGGCGTATTAACAAGTAGATATATGGGAGCAAGGCTAAATCACACTAGCAGTTGACTTCTATAGAGGATCTGTTTGCGTTCTACGATGATTTTGGATATCTCGGGATACTCTTAATAAGTTTCATAGGGAGCATAATAGTTTTCGTACCAGTACCATATTTTCCTATATTAATAACGGCCGCATTTAATAAGAATCTAGATCCTCATTTAATCTCTCTTTTCAGTGCTATAGGAGCTGTTTCTGCGAAGCTAATTATATTTTACGCAAGCTATTACGGTAGAAATATCCTGAGTTCTCGAGTGAGGAGTAAAATGCTACCATTGCAAAGATTGTTAAGTAAATATGGCTGGGGTGGGGCATTTGTTGCAGCCCTTACACCTATACCCGACGACCTAGTGTACATACCACTTGGATTAGCTAAGTATAGTCCGTGGAAATTTGCCAGCGCGACATTTGCGGGAAAATTTATTTTTAACGAAGTCCTTGTCTTGGGAGCAGTATACTTTGGTAAGCCATTTGTGGATAAATTAATTTCAGACACTAGTACGCCGTTCACATTAATCGTCGGCGCAGCAGTAAGCATTATCGCACTAGGAATAATAATATACTTATCATACAAAATAGATTGGGCTAAAGTTATTGGCCGTTGGTTTCCATGGACAGTTGATAAATCAGACGGAAATAATGACTGATATGTTCAGTTTTGCATTTCGTGGTACATCGACTAGGAGTATCCGTAATTCTTTTATTTAGTCCGATGGAGTTGCAAATATTCTCAGCCTCTATGAAAATCAAGTCGCATATTTCGCACCGCATACACGTAATACAAATTTTCGACCCTTATGTAAATGCATTATCGTTTGGCAGACTAATAATTGTACTAATCATCAGTAATTCGTCCCATAGCATATCAAGCCCACTTAGATTTGTCTATCTACGTTAAATTGATCATTCTTCTTAAGAGTTGATCATCATTTCCCGATTTTGGTTGATCGCAGGTGACAATAAAACAGAGTTAGAGATTGGCCCGTCAATGCCAAGACAACTGCTATGGATATGCCAACAATTCCAAATTGGTTTCCAAGATATAGCATTAAAATTATTTGCAAAGTTTGGTATACGGCAGATCCAATCACAACATAAATTGTTTTGTGCAGAGAGAGAAATCGTGAATTAAGAGTGCCAATAACCATCATTGGGATTATGCCAATGCTCAGTATTTTCATGGAATTAAGAGATCCGATATATTTTGGAAAAAAAGAGTGGATGATGTAGGGACTAAGAACAAATAATAATGCAGTCAACACTATGGACAGGCCAATCCCATACAACCTTAATTTATTCTTCTTTTTACCGCTTGCTTCCTCAGGTATAAGATATTGATAAAAACTAACGGGTATCATACTGAAGAACATTAGGAATTGAAAACCTAATTGATAGTACCCCAGAGTGGCATAACCAAATATCGGGGCAATTAGGAGCTTATCGAAGTATAACAAAAAGGCATTTGATAAATTGTAAGAGTAAAGGTGCAGTGATGTCCCGAAATTATCTTTAATTTCTTCAAACCTTTTACTGAACAATCTAATTGTTTTTAGATAGACGTGGCTGAAGGCAAAAAATGAAATTACAAACCCAAGCAGGATCCCAAAAACGCCAAGGTAATAATATAGAACCAAAGACAATACAAGCTGGGAGCCTCTTGCGCCTATGACGTTTAAGGCATAGTTACGATACAACTTTCTCCCTAGAAGCTCGTAAGACGCCATCATCCAAAAAGCCATTCCAATTACAAAGAAGCCCAGTATCCAATCAAATAGTGAAACTACTATCGCACAGAGGCTTGCAGAAATTAAAATGATTTGATTCGCTTGGACATTTACACCAGCGTTCCCCTTAGGTAGAAGTGTAGTGACAGTGGTATTGAGCCCTAGTAATGAGATGCTAGCCGCAAGTGAGCCAATTGCAACAGTGTAATTTACATGTCCATAATCATTTACATTTTGGATTGACGCCAACAAAAGCCAAAATATTCCAGTAAGGGCTGCGCCAAAAATGTTACCGGCACTGATATAAATTAAACCTTCATGATGTCTAAGTAATTTAATATAAATTTCCCCTCCTCAAAACAATAACCCATTAAAGGAATCATTCCTTTCCACAATATCACTGCACGGCCATCAATAAATTCAATAGAGTTCTGCGCTTCCAAAAAACAACAATCCGCCTACCTAATTTTACTTTCTGTATAACTCGTGATCATGTTGTACCATGATCTAGTATCACTTTTTAATTTGAAGCAATTTATTTTTGAGAGGAACTTTTCTAACATCCTTCTCTCATCTGTCAATAGAGCAATCGCGGATTGTCCATTTATGGATATGTGCTCTAAAAGATCTTTGTATGGGGGAAACAGAAAGGCATCGTCGCTGTTTTCCAGTGCAGTAGAAAGGGCAGATTCAGTGTCCAGAATTATACATTCATTGCCTTTGCGCTCTAGGAAGTAGAGTGATTCTACTTTTGTAGATTTTTGTATGTTCACGGAATTGAGTATCTTCTGAACATTGAATTTAGGTGGCTTGACTACTATTTGTCCAATAGCATTAAGTGTAAAGATAGGCACATTGTATTCTGCTAGGCGGTGCATAAAGCTCCTTCCCCCTTTGGAATGAACCAGACTCCTTATCCTCATTCCTCCTGTATTGCTACGGCCATCGGACACATCCACAGCCGTCTGAAAAGTATGAGCGCTTATAGTCATTGGTTTTGGAAAACATAGGGCTTCATTTGGTAAACGAATGATCGTCATGTCGTCAGACAGAAATGCAAAACCATTCTTGATGCATTTTAGAACTGTTGTGGTTTTTCCTGTATCAGGGGGTGCTGAAAGAAGTAATCCGTGCCCGCCTAAGTCAACACATGCAGAATGCAAAAGTACATGATTTCGGGAGATCATCATGAACCTAAGTATCGGTTCTACGAGATTGACATACAGAACGTGTTTTGATCTTGATATCATCTTGTTAACTGTGATTATAATCTCGTCGGAGAACTCGATACTGAATTTGGCTCCCAACGAACCCAAATGTTCGCTATAGGCAATATATGATGGATCCCAAGGTTTCGGTTTGGTAATGCTTCTTGAGAGTGAAATACCACCTGGAATTCTTGAGGATACCTTTACAGATAAATCAGGATTGTCAAAACTTTCAGTGGCAAAATATTCGAGTTCATATAGAACAACTTCGGACTGGATTTTTACAATATCGTGGACGTTATAGTAATACAATCAAATCAAGTCCAATCATATTAAATTTAAACCATCTCTTAAACTGATATCTAAGATTATTTAGTTCACGTTCGATTTTAATTTTATTTTGATAAAGATAGTGAATTAGTTACCGAAGAGTTAACACCTGTTATTATCGAGATTTACAAACCATGGGTCATATGCAGTCTTATGTTTGATAATTTAGAGAGTGAAATCAGGTAGAAAAGATGCTTTTGTATAAATATTTAGTGATCACGTAAAAGACGTGTCGTTCAAGAGCTTATTCTACCTTATAAGAGATTGTGGATCTCCCGTATTAGTATCGATTTATGACAAAGTTTCGTTTTCCAAAAAAGGACTCGATATCAACTGTGTTTTTGACCAGGGATTGCAATAAAATTGAAGAATAATTTAGCTTCACAACTAATTGGAAACAGAACTGCATTAATACTATCGCTTTTTGCCTTATCAGCGTTTAGCTTCCACCTTGAGAATGACATTTTAGCAGAGTCTCATCCCTTTATATTGTTTGATCCGTTCGAAAAGTCTTCAAGCAGTCCCCTTCATGACAGCCTTGACGAGATATGCAACGATGGTCAGGACAATAACGGGGATGGTTTAGTGGATGAAAACTGTGGTTCTGATAGTATAACGAAGATCGTGGAAGACAGCGTGATAAGTCACCAAAATGCCTCTATCGGTACTCCTCTTCCGGAATCAGAGATATGCAACGATGGTCAGGACAATAACGGTGATGGTTTAGTGGATGAAAACTGTTCAAATTCTCAAACTAGCAAGGAAAGTGATGATAATCATCCCCCAGCCATGCCTCAAAAGGATTCTGATAAATCTGGGATTCGAGAGATTTATCCAACAAAGCCAAATGGAGAAGAATGGTTTATTCGATCCTCGCATCCAGAAAAGGATCCTAGATTCTCACCACAGACGGGACTAATTCCTAATTCGGATGGTTCCTTTAAAGTCAAATCTACCAAAGTCAGGATGGGAGTTTTCACCTCTAGTGGATATAAGCCTAATCTCATTCAAACACTTGACCACAGCAAAATTGCTTCAAAGGGGTACATGCAGTCTCCGAATGATTGGAAGGACGTCGAGATTACTGGATATATTAAGCTCAATTCGGGATCTGGAGATAATTTTGCATGGTATGCAAGGGGTGGGCGGCATACAGGATTTGGTTCTCCTGAAGGCTGTGAGGGCGTTGCCTACAAAGGTGATCTCTATTTTGATGGTCAGACACGATGGACAAAAGAACAGTGGCATACCGGAGGGTATGTCTTTAGTGATTATCTAAAGGGAATGGGTTCCATCAAGGGAAAGTGGGTAGGATTTAAGTCAATAATGTACAATATAGATCATTCAGGCAAAGCAGGTGTAAAGTTAGAGATATGGCTTGACAAAGAGAATACTAACCAATGGATCAAAGTTAATGAGCGGATAGATGCTGGTGGTTGGGGCAATAATGGTAGAGAATGTGGTGGTACACCCGATCAAATTATTACATGGGGAGGACCTATAGCATCATTCAGGTGGGATAGTGCAAGTGACGTCGACATAAGAGATTTCAGCGTGAGGGAAATTGCTCCAAAATAGCACTATTGTCAGATCTGATCTTTTTGACAACAGTAGACATGACTATAGATTCATAATGTTAATAAGAAAATAACTAGATAGATCAGATATAGATGCGGCCTAATATTATTGAAGTGAAATCAAATGATGATATATTTGAATTAACCAGTGACCATGAATGAGCTTACAGAAAGTTACACAGAATATTGAACAAAAAAGGAGAATATCGTTTGTCCGATTCTTATTGCTTGCAGCGATAGGATCCGTACTTATTGCAAAATTCTATTTTATGCTCTACGTTGTAGACATAACGATCGGCATATACAGTTTCTTGACCAGTTTTGTTCTCTTTAACATTATTTTTCTAGCATATTTCAGGTATAAAGATCCATATCTTGAGGCGCAGGATGTAGATATAACGAAATATGCACCTTTAGTTAGTATTGTCGTTGCAGTCAAAAACGAGGAAGATAATATTAGAAATTGCATTCACTCGTGTCTTGTTCAGACATACAAAAACAAAGAAATTTTCGTAGTCAATGATGGAAGTACGGACAAAACTGGGCAAATTCTTGATCAAATGCACAGAGAAAGTGATTCGAAGAATTTTCATATTTTGCATTTGTCAAAGAGTGTTGGTAAAAAGCAGGCCATCGAAGCTGCCAGCGAGATAGCTCATGGCGAAATTTATGCATTCATGGATAGTGATTGTGACATGGAATGCACTGCAGTAGAAAAAGCAGTAAAAGTATTTTGTCATGATAGAAAACTCGGTGCCTTGACGAGCCACGGACGGGTCAGAGGCGCATACGAGGGCAACATATTTCAGAAATTTCAAGATGTTTATATCGACGGTTCATGTAGGGCAGTGAAAGGCGCAGAAAGTACTTTCGGTTCAGTCACCTGCTGCTCTGGCTCACTCAGCTTTTATAAAAGAGCTGCAGTCCAGGATTTTATTCACGAATGGGCACATGATCAATTCTTAGGAATGGAGTTTAAGTTTTGTACTGACAGAAGAATGACTGCTCACGTACTAGGTACGCCGGTAGAACCACAAGCAGATAAAACAGAAAAGACTTACTCTTCAATTTTGGCAATTGGTTCTGACGAATTGGAAAATATGCGTTCCTCATCTGACCCGGACTTGTCGCTAAGCAAACCCTCGAAACCATGCTGGAACGTCAAGTACAGTTATAGTATACGGGTCAACGTAGGCGTACCTACTACCATTTCTGCTCTGGTTAAACAACAAATACGATGGAAGAAAAGTTTCATAAGAAGTCTATTTTCTACTGGAGGCATTTATTGGAAACGCCCGTTCTTATCGGCGTTATTGTACTATATCCAAACCTCACTGAGGTTTGTCCGTCCTTATATTGTATTTTACAGCATAGTTATGTTACCATTAAAGGGAGATGTCATTTCATTGATTTTTTGGATATCTGGGATAATGTTTACTGGAATGATATATGCCGTAGACTTTAGGCTACGGAATCCTGGCGATAGATTATGGTTATACAGACCGCTCTTTACATTTCTCACAACTTTCGTTTATACTTGGCTGTTGATATATTCAGCTATTACTATAAGGAACAAGAGTTGGAGATGACTGCTTTGTTGTTCTCACTTTGCGGACTTACACTTCATTACTAAAATCCTTCTTAATGTGGTAAAAAGAACTTGGTTCATCTCGATGCAATTCTGGTTGCTTGTGCAATGGTGGTAGGATTTTGTGTGATAATGATGAAATTTACTGGTTTTTGGCCGTGCAGAATAGCAGAAGTTTTTCAAGTGGATAGTATTACTTGTACTAAAAGTTTTGGGGAGAATATTGATTCTATGAAGAGTTGGATCCAAACTTCATTGAATCTTCATTACGTATTACTATCTCTTCATAATACCTAATGACAGTAATTTCAGAAACTTTGGGCATAATTAGCTCCTCTCCTTTTGCCATCTGAACAATCATTGCTGGAAAATTAGCACCAGCAAGGGTGGTGAAAATAGTTCCCCCGCCTAATCTAGGATTAATTTCCAGAAACTTTAGGACTCCATCCTTAGATTCTTTCATTTGAATACAACAAGGGCCATTTATTTTTAAGAAACCAGCAATTGACTTGCAAATGTCTTCTATTCTCTCATCCCTTATTACTCTACCCTTGGTAGATATTCCTGCTTTTGTTTGTAATCGAATACGAGGTACCGCGATCAGAGGTTTTTGTTTTAGATTTGAAAGAACATCAATTGTGTATTCAATTCCAGGGAGATATTCTTGAAAAATAAGATCGTCATATTTTGAAAGCGCGTATCGTAGATCATTCTCGTCATTAACTTTCAATATATCTCTACTACCTTTACCGTATCTTGGTTTCGCGATTACTGGAAATTCTTGTATTTTTTTCTCATCTATTGTTGTAAAAGGCAGATCGAATTTTGAATAGAGAGCTTTGTGAGTCATGAACTTGTCTCTACAAATCTCTAATGATTTCTTATCGCTAACTACAGCCAAAGCCCCTAGTTCCAACAATTCATCTTTACAATCACTATACGGAAAGATATCATAGCCTGACGATGGCATTAGTACATTAATCTTGTGCTTTGACACGATTTTGAATAGGTGGTCTATGAACAATGTATTGTCTGCTTCTGGTATTATCTCACTCGCGTCTGCCATGAAAAATCCAGCAGAGATTGGACTGGGATCAGAAGCCACGATCTTTCCAGAGAACTTTGACATTCTTAATGACTTGATTGTATTTATTCCTGCAGGACCGTCTGCCCCCGGCACCAGAATGGTATTTGCGATATTCTTCAAAGAGTATAATCGTGACCTGACATTTAGGCAAAATTATTCTTTATAAAGATTTTTTGTTTCGGCGTATACAATTTTAAAGTGCTACTAACTAGTACAAATTTACACCTCTAATTTCCAACCTTTTTGGCAATAATAATAATATCGACCTTATTTTCGATTGACATTATTGATATATAGCCGAAATTGAAACCAGAATGGTATGTTAAACATAAAAGAAGACTATCATGTACATACCAATTTCAATGATCATTCTCCTAGTAATCTATCTGTTGCCAATGTTATGAAGTGTGGAGAGGAAAAGGGTTTGATTTCGATAGCATTTACTGAGCACGTTAGAAAAACTTCTGAATGGATACCCAAGTATTTAGAAGAGATAGACAAGGCAAAGTCATCTGGAACTGCAGTAAGGATAATTCCTGGCTTTGAGGCGAAGATTTTGGCTAACGGTACATTGGATTTTCCAGAAGAGTATGCAGGCCACTTCCTGGTTGCAAGCTTTCATACAAAATATGGGGCCAAGGACAAGTGGTACAATGCCCTTAAAATAGCAATTGAAAATACACGCCCTAATTCGTTAGGCCATTTGGCGTCTGAGGAATCATTTGACTTGAGTTCCGAGGAATTGAGTGAATTGGCCGATTTGATCGTTAAATTCAAAATAACG
>JAKEIK010000146.1 GCA_022545895.1 Nitrososphaeraceae archaeon
AAATATGTTCAGTGCAAACATCGCATACTGATGTAGCAATCAAGAAAGTACCGCACATCCTACAAGATCCTTTGTTATACATATATTTCATCTTGTGACATTGTCTATTAGCCTTCCTACGGGCATTCTGTCAAAGTTGACACATTTTGGTAGTCAATCTTTCAATTATTGTGCTAAATGTTATTGGTTATGATGAGAATATAATGATTTAATGCATTTTTGATACCACTAATTAATATCATTTCCATCATAAATATCAACTTTAGTCCAAATGATTCGCTATTATTCTCATTAAAAGACCAAGGATTTCATCAAGTTGGATCATTCTTGTACCCATACATTTAGATAGTTAGTTGACGATATACTAGCATGAGTGTTTGTGTCTTATGTCAAAAACCTTTCACCGCAGGCGATACAATTATTGAACAACGTTTAATCGCTGACACCGAATTTTGCAACATATGCTTCACTGAATTTATGACAGAGCAGGGGGATACTAACATTTTTTCAACAAAAACATCGCTCTAAAAAAGGATAGATTTTCCTAACATTATTAAGCATTATTTTTTGAAATACAAGAATGGATACTTCATTATGAAACATCCGTACATACAAAATCATCACCATCAGGATCAGTAACAAACAATCGTGACATCATCAGGGACTTCGAAACAGTAATCGCCCTCTCTACTAGATAACTTTGACATTCCGATCCGGTATCTTTTTTGTCCAGCCATCCATGAACCTTAGAATATCCATAATGCCTTCTAACAATGGTTTTTCATAACTGCAATTATAACTATTGGTTTTAGTCATATTACGAATTACTATTATTATATTACTATATACTGGTATTAACGTTAGCTGTCCAAAACGGATCGTGATAATGGAGAATAAATTCTGTAATTACTATTAGAATGAGAGAATAGGCCAGTAAAAGAAGAAAAAGGGCGTTAAATGTCAGTCATATGTTAGTACGGCAATCGTTGTCTAACAAGTTTCATTTAAGTCACATCTTCTCCTTCCCCTTTGAAGGAGTATATCACCCCCTTAGTAAGTTGGCACAGATATGTTTCTCTCTGAAGGGCCAGACGTAATTGGACGATGAGGCTCAAGAGGAAGCGTCGGCCCCCCAGAGATACATGTAAGGGGTGAAAATCATTCCGGAATGTCATTAATATCTCGTGTCGTACCTTGGAGTGAGGGAGATCACTCAAGAAACCTGAAAGAAAATCTATTCCATAGTCCTATTGGGATTCCATCTCCCGTCAATGAGCTCCATAGACAGAACTTGTACAACGAAGCGTCTATCACGGCTTAGCAAATGACGCACGGGAGTTTCATTTTCAATCATCTTAAGACTTGACATCAGTAGTGATAACCTGAAAATGTCCGAAAAAGTCATCTTTTCGAGTTAGGAATATTACTATCGACTGCTACAATTATGTTCAGGTTTCCGAGAAAATGAATAGAAGGTCAGGATAAAATATTATTGTAACTCAATTATCTCATCCCAAGTTCCTGTTGCCGAGAGCATGTAGTATTTGCTATGATTGGAGGATTGCAAATGTATGATATCTCCTGTTGTTATTTGAATTTGGAATAATTTGTTCAAGAATTGAAGGAAACTAGGCCCCGCGACTATACTTTTGGCTCCCTTTTCAAATGGTTTAGTGTAGTATTTTTGGAGGGTATCAGTTAGTCCTAAATCACCAAGTTCCTCTACAAGTTCAGAGCAGTCTTTAAACTGCGAGTTTCTTTTGTAAACGGAAATTTTTGCCATTATAAAGTTTTCAGTGTACTTATCTTACGGTCTACAATTTATCGTTATCCATGTGTACTTCATAGGAGCATATATTTTGTAAACACAAAAACCAACTATCCTGATGGGTTCATTCCATTGTTCTCTTCTCCTGGCCAGAGTTGAAGTAGTATATTGTATTTTCTATCGAGTAACCAATCCGTGATCTTAGTACCTTCTGTGGCAAATTGGTTAACAGATATTGTTTAATAGGTAACCGTTACATTAACAGATATGGTAGATTTGATATATGGTCGTGGAATAACTGATATTGCACGAGAAATTCCTTTATACTTTAATTTATTCCATAAAATGATAGGCATCAAACTTTTTCACGAAAAACCCGCATTGTATGGTTCTGCTGATATCATTAATGTTTGTAATCTTCACTGCTCTCATTGTTACTGGTGGTTAAATAGAAAAGAGGATAAGAATGATTTAAGCGTACAAGAATGGAGACAAAGAATTAGAGAGACGTTCAAGAAACAGCATCTCTTTGTTATCACATTGGTTGGTGGTGAACCGACCATGAGGCCCGAGATAATAGAGCTATTTTGTGAAGAAATGCCTAGAAGAGTCTGTGTAGTCACAAATGGCTATTTTCCACTCAAGAGATTTGAAAAACTTTACTTTTATTGGATATCTTTGGATGGTACTCAAAAAGCTCATGATAGTATCAGAGGCGAAGGTACCTATGCTAAAACTAAGCAGAACATTCTAGAGTATATTAAAGGCCCTTCTAGGAATGGGAAGCCTGCCTGGAAAGATATTTGGATTACAATGACTATTAATTCTATAAATTACAGTACTGTGAATGATTTGGTCGACGAATGGAAGGGAACAGTAAACAAGGTAGGTTTCCAATTTCACACACCCTTTGTCAAAGGAGACCCGTTATGGTTAAAATTTGGAGAAGAACGGAATGGCATAGTAGACGGTCTCATACAACTTAAAAGAAAATATCCGGATTTTGTGATAAATAGTGAGAAGCAGCTGTCACTAATGAAAGGAAATTGGGGCGGTACTGGTACTACTCCTATCCAATGTCCAACATGGGCAATACTTTCTTTAGATCATATGGGTAGAATTAAACAGCCTTGTTGTATTGGAAGTGCTGACACAAAGGCACTAAAACCAATTTGCGAGGAATGTGGCCTAGGATGTTATTCTGTTTTAGTTGCAAACGGCATTTCCGGTGCATAAAAAACTCAACAAAAATTTACAGACTGCTCGAAACCACTGGCTATGGAATCACTAGGATATCAGTGGGAGCACCTTATCCAATTTCAGAATTGAGTAGCAGATGTAGGCCAGGTTGGATTACCTAGCTGAGCTAAATTCAAGTCAGGCCCACGGACCAAGTACATTTATTCTAGTGGCTAGCCATACTGGTTGCTTCTAGTTCCGATATTCTATCTTCAAGAAGAAATATCCAGTCCATGTATGCTCTGTTTATCTTGTGGACTTCCTCTAGATGATTCTTCATTTCTTCAGGTATCTTATACCTTTGATGGCATGTTGGACAATCGAGTTCTGTCATGATCAGATATAGACAAAAACCAATATTATGTTTAACGTCGTATCATAATTGAGATACCTGTCTCGGCCGTTGTGGGGACTCGTTCACCAAGGATACTTACATCGGCTTTTTTTAAACCTATTTCTCGCTTGTTTATCTCCACCTCAGATTTTAAGACAGACGAAGTAGCATACAAAAAATTTATCAGGGGGGTGAGGAGTTCTTCTGAATGATAGACACACGATACTTTACTTTGGTAGTTATTGGAGCTGCGCTAGCTTCCTTAATAGTACTAGGAGCGACTGGCTTGAATCCTGTCAATGGGCTGAAAGAAAAATACAAGGCAAAATTATTAGGAAAGAACGAAGTCCCAAAGGTCAATTCAACCGCCAAAGGAACAGCGAATTTTAAATCTAAAAAGGATATTCTAATTTGGAAGATCAATGTCACTGGATTAACTAATGCGACTGGTGCTCAACTTTACTTGGGAAATAAAAGCGTTAAGGGAGATATTATTGTGAACCTCATGAAATCAGGTAACCGGTCTCAGACACCACTCGGACTCTTAATGAATGGTAATATTTCTGCTTCTGACTTACAAGGGCCAATGCAAGGAAAGACGATAAAGGATTTAAAATCCATAATGAACAACTCACAAACCTACGTTAATATTCTCACTGGCGATCACCCCGACGGAGAAATTAGGGGCACAGTAAAGATCTCTCTCCCGAAAAATCAGAGTTCAAACCCAATGAATATGACCAGTACTAGCTCGAGCAATCTAACACAGGTTCCGAAATAATCAATTGTGTCATTTTTCAGGACACAACTCGCTTAACATGAGTGTGAAGTCTTCGCCATATGCGTAGGTAGAGTTACTGTCTAATAGTGAATAATAAACAAGAACTAAATTCAGCAGGTGCGTCTAGGAATTACAGCGAAATACAAAAGGAAGGACGCACCATTCCCTTAGTGGATATTTTATCCACTTAGAAGCTAAGAACGCATCAACACCAGCACCTGAGCCCAAATCAACTACGGTTTCACCTTCTTTCAAATCAGCGAAATTTAGTGGAGCCCCACAACCCACGCCAAGTATAGATGATTGAGGTATAGAGTTCAGTTCATTTTTATCATAGCCGATTGACAATAATGCTTGCTTAGGTGAAGCGTCTGATCCACAACATTCTTCCGGCATACAGCAACAATCGGAATTGCCACTTAATGCAATTTTACCAAATTTCTTTGATTTTTTCTTTTATAGTGTCTTGATTCAATAATATTGTTTACATAAGAAACTATTTAAGTTGTCAAGGAGACTTGGAGAAACCTACTGTCGGGAAGTAAACAAAGTGTCAGAAAGGAAACCATTTACTATTGCGAAACCCGTGAACCTAAATCTAATAGAGACTAGATTTAAGGTGTTTGTTATATAATTATATATGTGTCATATGAAATACGAGATTCTGACACAAAATATCAATCTCTTCCCTATGAGAGACTGGCATGTAAAGCATATGCAGGACACCATCATAAAATACCTAACTGGCTTGCCTGAAAATGCCTCACGTTGGCAAAAAAAGCTAAATAAAAAGTACGGGAATTTGACACAAGTAACAAAAAGGATTCAGTATGATCTCAAACATGGAGTAGAGAGACAAGAAGTTGTTGCATTTTTAGCATTGATTAAAACAGATCAGTCATACTTTGAGCTCCGGAAAGCAAGTGGCTTTGCTTTTAGATTATACAGCTTAGAAGCAAGTCTACTAAATGTTGATTCAAAAGCAAATCATTCCTTATCCTTCTCAGACTTTTAAATTTCTATTTCTATTTCTATTTCTATTTCTATTTCTGCCAAATCGAAAGCGTCAAATTAATTTTTGGAACGTAAGAGACTGGAATAAATCATGATGGCTTAGTTAGTCGCGGAGGATGAAAGGGATTAAGAATGCAAGTAAATTCTTTTAAAGTATTTATAGAATACTTCTCTTTGCGCTATTCCTTAAATCAGATTTCGTTACTGCTAGTGTATCTTTCAATGTGACTTCACTAGTAATCACTTATATTATTGTCATTTTTTATTCTCCCCTCGTCTTATATCATTAATGAACGACCTTGATTATTGAGCCACATAGGAGAAAAAGGAAACTGTAGTAGATGTTATCAAGAAAAAATAATAAAGGCTGAATTTTCGGCATTTGGCTCTTCTGATAAAAATATTTTTTACTGTGAAGATTGCTTTGAAGCAATGAATACTTGTATCTGTGAGTTTTGTGCCCAGAAGTTAGATCTATCAAGTTACAACAACCATTTGCTCAACAATCATACGAAAGAAGAAATGGCGGCCATTTTTTCACAGCGGATGATCGATTCAAAAAAATCACAAGTAAGTTATTAAAGATATCATATTGAAAGAAAAATATGATTCAGATTAAGTTATTTCGACTCACTAATTGTAAAAAGAAGGACATTGGATGGCAGAAGATGGCAGAAGAGCAACCAAATTTTGTAGTAGACCAGCTATTCAAAGTCGTTGGGAACAATACTAATGACAGTAAATAAGTGCATTCTTTAGTTCTATCGATATTATTATGATATAGCGTAACCACTTTTTGTCTTTATTTACGAGATTTTCAATTAACTTAACATTTTTTTGTCTAACTCAAATACTGATCGAGGGCTTGCGGTTTAGGTTTTAAATAGTACGAGTGCAAGCAATTAGGTTGAATGATAAATGAGAGTACAAAAAGGAATGGAATGTTAAACAGAGCGGCGCTAGTAGTCCTCATTCTGATATTTAGTGCTTCAGCAATATTGTTATTATCCCCTCTAAAAGCCTTAGCGTTTGATGAGGAAGGATATATCAAATTTATAGTTTCTAAAGTGAATGAATCAAATGGTAACAATAACAATACTAATGAAGTACAATTACCTGAAACAGCCAAGGGCCCTGCAATTCCTCCGAAGGGATATCTGGTTGAGGAAATTCGTGATCACTTGTATTGGGTCACCGATGGCTCGTATAACACCATGTTCTTGGTGACAAACAAAGGTGTTGTGGCAATTGATGCGCCTCCCTCACTGGGCCAAAAATATCTTAGAGCCATCGCAGAAGTAACTGACAAGCCAGTTAATTACATGATTTACAGTCATGCCCACATAGACCATATCGGCGCTGCAGGACTGTTTCCAAAGAATGTTACCATCATAGCGCAGGATGAAACTGCCCGTGAATTACAAAGTGCCAAGGCTGTAGCCAAAAATGTTACGATGGTGCCACCAATACCGACTATAACTTTTTCCAAGAATTATACATTAGAGATTGGAAATCAAACCCTTAAACTGGATTACTATGGTACCAATCACCTACCAGGTAACATCTTTATTTATGCTCCCAAACAAAAGGTGCTCATGTTGGTGGATATTGTATTCCCAGGATGGGTTCCTTTTCCATACCTAGCGATAGCCAAAGACACTGCTGGTTTTATCAACGCACACGATATTGCCTTAGAAAAGTATGACTTTGACACACTTGTTGGAGGACATCTAACTAGACTTGGAACAAGAAATGATGTAATAGTGCAGAAAGAATTTGTAACTGACTTGGAAAATGCTGCCACCAAAGCAAACCAGGAGATCCTATTCAGTAAGGTTGCACAACAAGTAGGTCACTTTGATAATCCGTGGTTGCTTTTCTCCAACTATATTGATGCAGTAAACGAAAAATGTACACAAACTGTATTACCAAAGTGGGAAAGCAGACTTGGTGGAGCAGGGGTATTCATGTCAACTCATTGTTTCTCTATGTCAGAAGCGGAAAGAGTTGATCCTACTCTCCAGGCGCTAACTCAGAATAGTACTTTTATCTACAGATGAAAAAGTTTCTTCTAAACGATGGCATATACAAGAATGGTTTAGACCACCATCTCATTATTTGATGTGTAGTAATATCAAAATCCCTCAACGATTATCCTCATGTCAAATTAGCAGTATATCTATAATTCGGTAAGGGCTAATTAACTGAGTTTCAATATGTTAATCAGAACCAAAGGAAAACGTTGGATGCTCCAAGTGTTTTTGTTATGGTAAAGCGATCTAGTATATTGGATGATGCAACACATTGACCTGCTGTGCCTGGCTCATTAGAAAAGAATTGTCCAGTAAGGGTATTGCCATTGTTACTAAATGTCAAGTCCAATTGACCGAACCTGCTTGCTTGTTGAATGGCCACAAACGGTGCCTTCTTGTTTGAATTCAGACTATGGAAGTTAATGCCCCCGGTGCCCACAATGCCATATATTGTTGTAGGATTGGTATAATCGCACCTGGTATTGTCAGTCTTCGTAGGGTTCAAAGGATTAGCAGGATTAAACTTTACAGGGAACGTTCGTTGATAGTTGTGAACGTGACCGAACAGGACTAGATCAACTTTGAACTGATCGAATAGTGGTTGATAAGTTTGTGTGAATGATTTACTTCCTTTGCACGAACTTGCACTGCAGCCATTTGGAGAGGTGAAGAATGGCTGGTGAACTTCTACTATTATCCATTTTATGTCAGAATTGTTGCGAGCCGCTTGCAAGTCAGCTTGGACAAACTTGTATTGGTCAGAGTTCTTGTTACTCCTGTTTGGATCTTCTGAATTCAGCACCAGGATGTGGACATATTCTCGGTTAACTGAATAGTATAATTTATCCAAGTGAAAATGTTTTTTATACGAATTTAGTAACGCGCTTGGGGTATTATCATGGTTGCCGATTGTAATTTTAAGCCTTTTTGGATTGTTTGTATCTGCGTCACCGTCGAGGGATTTTACTATGTTATACCAACATGTCCCCGCGCTTTGATAAGAATTGTCTCCTAAAGCCAAAGTTGTAGGAGCAGCGTGATTAACAATATTCTTTACGGTATTTTTGGTATTACTGCTGCAGCCCCAATCTCCAACACCCGCCAAATGCGGTGTTGCGTACGCAGAAGGAAGTACATTAGGAAGAATACTTCCTAAAGTAATTAAAAGTATTAGTGAAAATGTCAAAAAGCATAGGCCCTCGCGATATTGTAAGCCTGACATTTTTAAATCATATCAAACTTGCAATATATGTATTTGATAGTTAGATTATATGGGAATTGATCAAGAGATTGTCATCGTGTTATTATCGATTGTAATCATTTGATAAACATTATGTTCTAGTTTACTATTTTATACTAGTAAAGTACAAACTAAAAACAGTATAAAACTATTACTTCCTGGCAACAGTATTGACACAAAACAAACTAACATTCTTCAATGATAAATATACTGTTTGAATCACACTACTTCCGTAATTTAGTTGCAAACTGCTTAATAGTCATTTTATGAAACGAATCATAAAAATGAATGCCTTATCTGTTATTAAATGTGTTTGTGGTCTAGCTATCGTCATTTTTCTCGTTACCAATGCACTTCATATGAGTGTGTACGCTAAACCTGCAGTATCAGTTTCTCCCTCATGTGGACCAAAATCTGGTGTCAATGTTTCGATAAAGGCAAACGGGTTCGCGGCTGACGAAATTGCCTCTTGGGAGTTGAAGGATTCTGATGGAAAGACACGGTTAAATGGTTATTTTCACACAGATAGCGACGGTAATGTTAACGACCAGACGGCAATAGAAGATGTAGAAAAAGGCCATTACCAAATCTATTTTGGCTACGACACAAACTATGATGGAAGGTTAGATTCTGAGATAGACCATTCAGAGATAACCATTCCATGCCAAAATAAGTGAGTGATCTTGGATTTCTTCGAATTAGTGCAGCAGCATATCTCATTCTTCTTGCTCAATTATGAACAACAATCAGAATAAATTCTATGGGCAGTGGTTCTTATATCAATTATAAAGTTGTCGAATGACCTTCAAGTAGTAACGGAAAACGCTCAAATATTCATAATTCTATTTACAGGAATTCTTACCATCTTAGTTCTTGCTTCATCTCCTTTGTGGCACTTTGTATCCCCAGCGTTGGCTAGGGCAAAAATTACAACTGAAGTTCAAAATCTCACGGATTCTAGTCTAAAATCCCAATTAATAACAAGAGGCCTTAAAGCGCCGAGTGCTATGGCTTTCATTGGCCCAAATGATATTTTAGTTACTGAGAAGAATAGGGGAAATGTCCAAAGAATAACAAACGGTATAATTTCAAGTCAACCATTGTTTCATGTTGATACTACAAAAAAAGATGAAAGAGGACTGCTTGGGCTGGCGACTTCACAAAATACGAAAAGTGAAAAAATATATGTCTTCTTATACTTTACAGAGGCTCAACTAAGCGATGCAGGGAGTCCTACCCCAGATCCTTTAGGTAACCGAGTTTATCGGTACGAATTAGTTGATAATAAATTAGTAAATCCAAAATTACTATTGGACCTACCCG
>JAKEIK010000147.1 GCA_022545895.1 Nitrososphaeraceae archaeon
AATTACATGCGGTTTTGGTCACGGTTCATCTCGGCATGGGGTTAGTTTTGTTCGCTATGGTATTGATAGTGGCAAGGCATGTCTATCATTTAGACAAGATGGGAGTAGTGCACAGTGCTACTGGATCAATTGACAATAGGCAATTGAATCAAAAGTCAAAATTGTAGGTTCTTAATAGAAAGTAAACAAAAGTATTCACCTAAGTGGGCTAGAGAAAATCCGAAGGACTTTCCTATTATTTCCTGTCTTTAACAATATTATGACTTATTGCCGACATAGCCACTATAATTTAGACAAAGGCCGCAAGAACGAAATAATGAATTCTCCGGATCTCACGAGTAGTAAAATATAATACCAATATGACAATAACTTAGCTCGATTTTGATATGTGGAAGGTAATGATGCCTAGGAAGATAGTTTTTGGAGAAAATGCTGCTAGAGATTTTGAATACCCTGAAAATGCTTTGGTACTTACGACGACAACTCCTGATATTTACGGAAAGTGGTTAAGTTACATGGGAATAAAGAACTATGAAATTTATGACAAACTGACACCGGACCCTGCGATTGAAAAAATTGAAGAGATAAAGAAAGAATACGAAGGAAAGCAGATTTCGGCCTTTATAGGCCTTGGTGGAGGCAGTTCGATGGATGTCTGCAAATATCTTGGCAAACTAACTGGGATCCCCAAGATTCTAATTCCTACCACATTTGGAACTGGAGCCGAGATGACTACTTACGCAGTAGTCAGTTTTGATCACAAAAAGAAGTTATTGCAAGACGAGGCATTCCTAGCAGACTCAGCAATCGTAGATCCGTATTTCCTGCCCGGTACACCTTTTAACATAATGCGAAATTCTGCTTGTGATGCTATGGCGCAGGCATCAGAGGGCTATGATAGCAAACTCGGAAATCCCTTGACTCAGCTATTTTGTAAAGAGGCGTTCGACATTCTTGAAGACGCAATAATTAATGACAAACCACAACTATTGCCATACGGTGCGATGCTGTCAGGAATAGGTTTTGGAAACTCATCAACAACTCTTGGTCACGCTCTTTCATACGTATTTTCAAATGAAGGCGTGCCGCATGGATACTCGCTGTCGTCATGCACAACAATTGCACACAAGTTTAACAAGTCCATCTACTACGAACGTTTTAAGAAAGTATGCCAGAAACTAAAATTTGAACCTCTAAAACTCAAACAGCCTTTAGATGAAGCTGCCGATGTAATAATGCCTGACAGAGGACATCTTGATAACAACCCTATCGAAGTAACAAAACAGGACATAGTAAAGTGCCTTGGGGAAATAGTTAATGCAAATCCACTAATTTAGCACGCGAAAATATTTAGCAATAGTCTCCTTACAGCTGATGGATTTCTTATAGCACCACAATTTCAACACATAGACAACTTTGATTTCTGGCAGCTTTATCCTAACCTCTGTAAGGTAGCACGACTTTAGTTTATTCACAACCGACAATTGCTGACACGAGACTTGGAACCATAATCGTAGGGTAGAATTTCTTGAATAGTTGTCAGAATGTAATTTCTGTATAATCTAAATAGATTCATTCACAATGACAGAAAAGGAATTAGGAAACCTTTAAATCCAGTTCAGCGATCCCAGTTTCGTACATAATGACCACTATCAGCAAGAATATGGAAATCAACGCTCCGATTAGCGAGGTATTCACGTATTTTGCCCGGCCAGAACATATGGCTGACCAATTCCCCGAAAATATGGGACTTAGTATAATTCCATTAGAGGTGAAAAATGGTTTTGGTGTTGGTACAATATTTAGGATTAGTGGGGACTTTGATGGAAAGAGATTGGAATGGGACTGTGAGACAATCGAATACATACCACACCGCAAAATCGTAGCCAAAATGATAGAAGGTCCTTTCAAACGATGGATTATTACTGTAACATTTGAACCAGTCGGCGAGAAGCAAACAAAAACTGGAATTCAAGTAGATTATGATATGCCCATGGGTCCATTAGGCGGATTAATGGACAAAGTAAAGCTCAAGAAGGTAGCCGAAAGAGGAATAGAAAATGGCCTTTATAGAGTAAAGTCCCTGCTTGAAGGCACGGGATCAATTCCGGTCTATATTACTCTCGAGGCATACCGAGAAGTATTAAAGCAAAAGCAACGATTGAACTGCTCGGTATCTGAGACTATAATGAGGTTAATCAAGGAACCCCCAGTCGAAAAAGCTGCTCAATAATCTTTACCTCCGACAAATTCTAGCTTCATTTAAATATAGCAGACTAATGCAAAATTTTGAGGGTTCGTAGCTCAGCCAGGTAGAGCGTCTGGCTCTTAACCAGTCGTACGAGTATACGGGTTATAATGTCGTGGGTCCGAATCCCACCGAACCCGCACCTCTAGTTCTCTAAGTGGACTCGGTAGGTAAGATTGCTAGAGATTGACATAGTTAGAACAATTTGGAACTAATATTGATCCTTATGCCCTTTTTGTGTAATCAATCAGGTTCACCTACACAAAGGAGACTTATTTCAGAAGGTTACGGAGGTTTAGACGCAATTGGCCATGAAGGAACTACATTTGAACTTGGATGTAATTTTTTTGCAAGATAGGGGAAGAAGGAACCAATGTGAGCTTTTAGTTGTGTCTTGAGACGTTCAGTCCGAAAAAGAGAGATTGAAAGTTACCAGTACGTATTAAAACCTGTCAAAAGATACTTAAATTTACGAAGTCCTATAAAAAGATAGTAATTTCGCGATGAAGACGTAAAGTTTAAAGATTTGGTTGTCACATACGTTGCTAGGTACTGTCAAATAATACCTATTCTCGACCTTTTGCTTGGTTTCCTGAGAATTTATGCAAGA
Organism: Nitrososphaeraceae archaeon; assembly: GCA_022545895.1. Lineage (GTDB taxonomy): Archaea > Thermoproteota > Nitrososphaeria > Nitrososphaerales > Nitrososphaeraceae > TA-21. The sequence continues at coordinate 2,859 of JAKEIK010000147.1, forward strand.
ATCCAATCTTTAATTTTGTTATACGTGGTGGTCCTGAGACTCGTAGGTGAGGATTTTGCCAGACAAGTATATAAAGACGAGAGAACGTCCAGATGAATTATATAATTACTGTAATGTATGTCAACTTAATTTTGAATTTACACCATTTGGTTGTTGAACAAATAGTTCCTTGTAAGCATTTTCTATAATTTTGAAATATTCGGTTGGTTGCATGGTCTCCTTTCCAGTCACTTTGTCAGACGTTACATTGACCAGATTAAAGTTCGGCGTATCATTGGGAACAAAACTCCATTCCCAATAAGCTAGACCCCAAATGCCAATGTCT
>JAKEIK010000148.1 GCA_022545895.1 Nitrososphaeraceae archaeon
ACAGGCAATTTATTTGTCGGTTATGATCTAGTTAACGAAAGGAAGCAAGAATTAGGGATGATGGAGATAATAGAGCCTACGATTCTAACAATTGATGAAATTAAACAGTTACTATTTGATGGAAAAATATTAAATGCATCTTCTATTGTTGCTTTTTACAAATCGTTTGATTATCATCTAAATTATAAAAATAAAAAATGAAATGATATTCTAATTGAGTAATAGTATGAATAATAGCGGGGATAATAGTTGTATCAGTATTTTGATCGATTATAGTAGTTGGTAATAAATTGCAAGACAGCTATGATGTTACAGTTATTGGTGGAGGCATATTAGGTTGTGCTATTGCTTATTTTCTTTCCATCGTGACAGATTCATCAATTATCGTCATTGAACAAGAAAAAAAGGTTGGACTGCATACCAGTAGCAGGAATACTGGAAAAGTTCATGCCCCATTTTACTATAATCCAGATAAAAAGTCATCTACTGCAGCCTATGCATTAAAGGGATTTGATATGGTAAAACGGTATTGCGCTTTACACAAATTACCATTTAAAGAAGATGGAGTAATTGAGATTGCAATAAATGACAGTGAAATTGACGTTTTACATAAACATGTTCAATGGGCTTGCAAAAATGGCCTGAAAGATGAGGATGTAAAATTTTTAAGTAAAGATGAAATGTTACTAATCGAGCCCAATCTAAAATGTGAATCTGGGATTGTATGTTTCCGAGATGCTTCAACTGATTATGGCCTCATAAATGAAAAACTTATGCAAGACGCAATCATGTATGGCTGTAAGACCTCGTTTGAAAACAAATTCAGAGCGATTTACCCCAACACAAAAACAGCTGCAAATAGAAAATTGACTGTCATTGGCACTGTTAAAGATATAACTACTGATTACATAATAAATGCAGGAGGAGGCAATTCACTTGATATTGCTCATAGTGTTGGCATTGCAAAAGAATATACCGATCTTCATTTTAGAGGAGAATATTGGATAGCGCCTGAAAAATACAATAATCTTACTAAAAGAAGTATTTATTCAGTGCCAAGATATACAGAATACCCTTTTTTGGATCCCCATTGGATTATTAGAAATGATGGAAGATGTGAAGTAGGACCAAATGCGGTTCCGGTATTTGGTCCATATTCATATAATTTATATGATAACCTGAAAAACGCTGTTCCGAAAATTTTTGAATCATCTAAAGTAGGAATGTTAAAATTGTTTTTAAACAAACAGTTCCTGCGCTTGGTATCAAATGAATTCTCAAGTTCCTTATCTAAAACAAATATGATAAATAGAGTAAGGAGATTTTTGCCCTCTTTGAATCCCTCTGATTTTAAACAAAGAGGTAGAGCTGGTATTAGATCATTGCTAATCGATAAGAACGGAAACTTTGCATCTGAGAGTTTACTTGTAGAAAATGAGTCTTCATTACACATTTTGAATTATAATTCCCCGGGTGCTACTGGAGCATTACCAGTTGCAGTAGATATAGTAAGAAAATTGGTTCATAGAAATATAGTAAATCTCGCTTCTAAAAGAATAAATTTTCTATTTATGGATGAATTTGAATAGTAGATTATTACCTCGTAAAAGCTTGTTATGCCAAACAGAATCTGCATCTTATATTATATTAAGGGAATTTGAAATAAACTAGAGGGGTTGTCGTCTAGCTTGGTATGATGCCAGCCTCGGGCGCTGGAGGTCGTCGGTTCGAATCCGACCAGCCCCATCGAAGCCAGTAGTTCTCAGATTAGAGTGCTAGCGTTATCAGTCCCACTGAACCCGAATAAATTTTAGATTTTTCAGATATACTTCTTGTAAATACAATGTGTTATTAAAGAATGGAATTTCAATTAATTCAAAATTACTTTCAATCTAAGCTCCATAAATAATTATTATTACTACCCTTCGACGAAACGTCATATGGTACTATTAGTTGGTAAATTAGTGTAATTCATGCCATGTATGGATTGTATCTAATAAGATTCACGTAATATCTATGACTTCATGGTGTCGATATTATGCAGTTGCCAGTCTAGGAAAAATTTTAATATTAAGCAAGCTTATGTCAACTAGAATTCTTTTAATCGAGTGTTAACGCTCTGGATGCCACCGAACCTGGTAACAATTCGCAAGATATAAAAATGAATATACCATCAACCATATTCAGAAGTAATGCAAGACAGTAGCAGCGGGTATGCTTCGGTCAACGGACTCAAAATGTATTATGAAATACATGGCAAAGGAGCACCATTGGTTTTAATTCATGGCGGAGGCTCTACAATCCAAACCTCATTTGGACGAGTGCTTCATTCCTTTGCAAAAGATAGACAAGTTATTGCAGTTGAATTGCAGGGACATGGTCACACCCCTGATATAAACAGACCAGAAACCTTTGAACAAGATGCGGACGATGTTGCAGCGATTCTAAAATATTTGAAAATTGAAAATGCCGACTTTTTTGGTTTTAGCAATGGTGGAAACACAACAATGCAAATTGCAATTCGGTATCCGAATTTAGTGCGAAAAATAATTTTAGGTTCGGCATTTTTTAAAAGAGACGGAATTTATCCTCATTTTTGGGAATCTCTGAATTATTCAAGATTAAAAGACATGCCACAACTATTGAAAGATGCTTACAAAAAAGTAGCACCTGATTCCAATGACTTGACTAAAATGTATGAGAAGGATAAAAAAAGAATGGTTGAGTTTAAGGATTGGAAAGCAGAAGATATTAATTCTATTAACGTACCTGCACTTATCATAATTGGCGATGAAGATGTTGTTCGTCCTGAACATGCAGTTGAAATGTTTCGACTGTTACCGCATGCACGACTTTCAATACTTCCTGGAATACACGGGGCATATATCGGTGAAGTAACCACGGGAATGGAACACAGCAAAATCCCTGACTTGGCTGTTTCCATAATTGAAGAATTTCTAAGCTAACCTATGCCGAAAAATAATTGTCACATACTAATAGGATTAAGCAAATATTGGCTAGACCTCTATATCCCAATCTAATTACCATATTACTTAAGGCTTTTAATTAGGTGTTCTTTTTTTGTTTACTATGTCCAACACAGCAAATTCAAGTTCAAGTAATTTTACTGGTTTTACTAAAATTTCTACGTTTTTGTCCTGAAGCATAGGATGCTTTAATAAATCTTCTCGCTTGGATTCGTGTCCAGTTATGAATAAAATTGGCATTGAAGGATATTTGCTAACTATCTCAATGGCAGCATCAATTCCATTCTTATCACCAGG
>JAKEIK010000149.1 GCA_022545895.1 Nitrososphaeraceae archaeon
CAATCCGAAGCTATTCCTTGTAGTCTAAATGGAAGTTGTTATGTATGTTGCTACTGATTTTTTTCGTGGTACTCCAAGGCTTTGTTACTGAACTGATGAATTCTAAAATTTCCTTATTTGTTGGGATCGAGCCTATAGGAAATTGCCTATGCGCGATGTGCACTTTTTATGCAATCTCAAGAGATTAAATATTCTCATTCCAATGTTCCAAAAACATAAAAACCGAATTGGCGTTACGGGGGAATTCAAATATTTTGCAAGTTTATTGGGAAACTGAGGCTTTAGTCCTTCGGTAGCCACAATGGTTAGATTGGATCAATAGCTCAACTATTAATTATCAATCCTGTATGTGTCATGAATCATGAATTTAAATACGGAGGAGGCAAATAAACTGGCATTCTATGCCTCACTATACTCTAGTATGCTCAACTTCTGATATAGCAAGCTCTACTGTCAAAGATATTCTTATCAATTTACATAATTTTGCAAAGTTCGATGAGTCCACCTTTTATTCGAAGGAATATCCTAATGTACAATTGCATTTAACCACAAAATCATTGCTGTATGCAGATGAATTGGATGAAATCTATCCCGATTCGGATTGTTTCATTTTTATTTCTCAACATAGATCGGCCAGCAATATACCTACTTTGACTTGCCACACAACAGGGAATTTTGGTGAAAATTTATACGGCGGCAGATCTAAGGAGATGGGTATATGTTATCCATGGATCCAGAAACAATATCTTGTAGAATTGAACGCCATGAAAAATCATGTTCCTAATTATGATATCACTATAGAAGCGAGCCATCATGGTCCAACTTCATTAAACAAACCCACCATTTTCATAGAAATTGGGTCGACGGAAATACAATGGACAGATAAAACTGCGGCTCAAACCGTGTGTACGGCCCTCCTAAGGGTTGTATCCACAAAACCCGATTACTGTAAAAAAGTAGCAATAGGCCTGGGTGGAACACACTATCCGACCAAATTTAATAAACTTCTTTTAGAATCAGAATACGGTCTAGGCTCAGTAGCCGCAAGACACAATCTCCCGCTTGTCGAGGAATCAATGCTTAAACAAATGATATCTCGGAGTATTGAAGATGTTTCGTGTGTTGTAATAGATGCTAAGGGGATGGGTGCTGAAAAGCATAGACTCTTGCCGCTTATAGAAAAAACAGGACTTGAACTTGTCAAGTTATAGACGCATAAAATAATGAATGTGACCACCCATTTGTGAAAGACCTTGCCAAAATTGATTACCTGTACTTTGCCAAGCTAATAGAAAATGAGGGGGTGAATAGCAGCGGTAGTCGTATAATAGAATTCGAGACGAGCGGAATTAAAAATTGTTACGTAGTCGAACTATGGGATCTCGCTTGCTTTGCTAGTTCTCTCAAGTGACTAGAAGAGCGAACCTGACCACCCTTAATCTTTTTGTACATAACCCAATACACTTCCCTGCTGATATCATTCCGATCCTTTAACACCCTGAGATGGCGTCTTAAAGATCTAACTTTAGCTACATAGACTTCTTTTTTACCAGTTCTAGCAGTTTTCTTGCCCTTCTTAGAACCTGAAGCCAAGCCACGCTTATGTCGTGTTTTCCGTTTCGCTTCAGCCCTCGCCCTCGACGTTCCTTTTTCTTTAACCGTCCATACGGTACCATTCTTTATCAACGAGCGCATATCTTCCCGCGTTATCGCGTCACCGACATCCTCAAGCTTGTCAGGTTCGAATCTTACTCTATTGAGCCCTAGACCCAGTATACGAGCAATTAACTCTCTTTTTTTTCTGAGATTTACGACCATCAGGAGTTCGCCTCGTTTGGTTCACTTTCTTGTTTAGTGGTCTGTTCTACTTCAGGCTTGATTTGTTCTCCTTTTGCCTTACGTGGATTCAAAATCTTTAGCTTCATTCTGAGGGCTTCCGCCATTATTTCTTCTCTTTTTCTTCTTCCAACGGTACGACCAATTCGAACCGCGTCTTTCCCAGGATCGATTTTTGCCAGGTCATTTTTGTTAAAGACCATGACTTCGATATAGCCCGAGGGGTGTAATCCTCTGGCAGATCGTGGGCCTCTGTAACCTATCTTAACCAATCGAGGTACGCCTGACACTTGAAGCCTCATCTTGTTATCCTTGCCCTTAGGCTTCCTCCAATTGGGTGCTAAACGATCATATCTCCAGCTTTCTTGTCGTACAAATTTTGGTCGTGTACGAGATACTTTCTTCCTTGTCTGGAGTAGATCCTTGTTTATAACCATAAATCTTGCAGTGTCAAAGTGACCAGTTTTAAATAAAAACGTTTCTAGCGGGTTTAGAACCCAACTAAAGGGGGAAACCTTCAGGTAGATAAGCGTAGGGCATAATAAACCAAGATCAGGTAGCGCAAGAATTAATAATTTCGAAGATTAGAACAATGCATGAAAAAGTATGAGCTACCCGCGGTTCCGTATCCATATGATGCATTAGAACCGCATATTGATGCAAAAACAATGGAAATACATCACACGAAACATCATCAGGCTTACACGGACAAACTAAATGCTGCACTCGAAAAATGTCCTCCTGAAATTCAAGAAAAAGACATAGTAGAAATATTATCATCTATTGACAAAGTTCCTGCTGAACAAAGAAGTGCTGTCAATTTTAATGGTGGAGGTTTTGACAATCACCGAATATTTTGGAACAACATGAAATCAAACGGTGGAGGTGAACCAACCGGGACTATAGCTGATGCAATTAAAACATCTTTTGGAAGTTTTTCAGACTTCAAAGAGAAATTTTCTTCTACAACTGCAGTGATCCAAGGCAGCGGTTGGGGATGGCTTGTCTACAATCCATCTACCAATAAAGTTGAATACAAATCAATGCCAAATCAAACAAGTCCACGAACCGAAGGGTTGATCCCTCTTCTCGGATGTGATGTATGGGAACACGCCTATTATCTAAAGTATCAGAATAAAAGACCTGATTACATTTCCGCATGGTGGAATGTTATAAACTGGGACGATGTGTCTGCTAGATACGATAAGTCAAAAGGAAAATAGCTAAATATAGTCTACGAATGATGGCTGGTCCACCATTTCTTTGACTTATTTTTTTATTATCCCTTAATCGATCCTGTTGAAGACATTTATGAGAAAAGGAAGAAAATAGTTTTTTGTTAGTAGCAGTGCAACTGATTGCAGAAATTTGGGTCTTTGAGATCAAGCCGTTGCGAAATAACGATGCATTACAATTAAGGTAGTGAAAGATCAAAGATTCTGTACTATGTTAATGAATCCGAACTTTTCCCTTGTTGTTCTATTAACAGCCATATTGTAATCAAAAATTTTTTGCGAATATTCGCTTAGGACCTTCATCATCGGATCCACTGACTTGTCTGTATAAAATCCTGGACAATCCCCTGTTAATTGAAATGAGGCATGAATGACTGGTCTTCCTTCCGAACTTACTTCCGTCCATGATGCGAATGGATAGAGCGAGCACACCCCAGGTTTTTCTGGATGTAACTTACAGCTTCCTTGATCGTCTAGGAATCTGCACGAGACTGGGACCCCATCCTCGGCGTCAGCTTCATTCAGTTTTCTTTTAAGTGAAATCATACTCAGGGTTGTGATCACGTTACCATTATTCCCAATTTCTTGCCAACTAGAAATTCTTGTTTCGTTTTTCAAAAAGTTGCTTCGTGTAGCGTAACCTAGCTTTTGGGATATAATCACAAGGTCATCTTTGGTAAGGGGCAGTCTTCCCTGACGATCACAACAATTATGACAATCCGGCCATAAGCACCCCCAGAGGACAAATAAGCCATCATTTAGTAATTTCGGGATATGAAATACAACATTATCAATTGTGAGGGGAACATCTACGACGTCATTTCTCATTCCGATATGGAGATCATATATACACTGTTCTATCTTCCAATTTTTTCTTAAATTGTTAATTGATTCCCTCACTCCTTCAATATCATCTTTCAATATTAGTGGATTAGAAGTCAAAACCCAAGTTTAAATGTGCCTGAGGTGCCACATAATTTGGAAGGTCACTCCGAATTGGCGGCTCAGTTCAGTAGCAATACAGATAGGCAGTTAAACCCACGGATAAAGGGAAAGCATGCATCATCTACGGAAAATCGTAGAATGGTGTGGGAAAACGTAATTTGGCCATTAATATTGGGTCTGAACCGATCATTTTTTACTCTGAAAGAATATCAGGAAAGGAGGGATCATTATTGTCGCCTGCATAGAATCACACCCTCCAGAGTAGCAGGAGGGTTTGTTTCACTTTTAGTTAAGGGCATACTGGTAAGAGAGAAGGAAATTTACTCTATTCATTATAGACTTATTCCATATATGAGGAAAAGAGCCCATTTAGAATACGGTCAGGTCATCAAGGAAATAAACACGAAACGGTAAAAACGATTGGGGCACATAAACAACCATCAAGACTTTGACGGGAATGAACGATAACCTTCGGTTATTGATATCTGATGGGCATTTGTATTTCATTACCTGTCAGTTATCAGCAACGTACCCTAAGTTAACGAGCACCCTCATCGCCTAAGGCCTTGACAAGATCTTGCCACCATTTATATAGTACAACAATGTCTCAAATTTTTCAAGAATTCCTTAGATAAATAAAATCATTTTCAGATTCAACGCTATTCTTTAGTATTTTGTCATGTATTGAATTATTATAAAGCGCTTGCTCAAATCATTACGTGACAGGAATTGGACGGTATGTTAAAATATGCTATGCGCTTCCCTAGTTAGCTACTTATCATACCCCATAGAAAGGCAAATCATTTGAAAGAAAATCATGATAGCTCAGTTGAAGAGAATAAC
>JAKEIK010000016.1 GCA_022545895.1 Nitrososphaeraceae archaeon
ACATCATACCCCATATCGCGATAATACTCGGCAATAGTAACACCTGTATAAATCGATGCTTCTCTAGCAGCAACAGGCATGTTACTGGTATTTGCAACAAGCACTGTTCTTTCCATTAATGGCCTTTGAGATCTCGGGTCAATTAAATGCGGAAACTCTACAAGAACTTCTGTCATTTCGTTGCCTCGTTCTCCACAGCCAATGTAAACAACAACCTTAGAATCTGCCCATTTAGCTATTTGATGCAATGTTACAGTTTTTCCAGTACCAAATCCACCTGGAATAGCACCGGTTCCACCTTTTGCAATAGGAAAATACGTATCGATAATTCTCTGGCCCGTAACTAGTGGTACTGTAGGATCATATCTTTCAGCATATGGACGAGGTTTTCTAACTGGCCATTTGTGATACATCTTTAATTCAATTTTATCTCCGTTCTTACTATTAGCATGTCCGATGACATGTTCTAAATCATAATCGCCTTCCTTCGCAATTTCAGTAACAGTTGCTTCAGGATAATTTGGTGGGACCAAAATATTGTGAGTTAACAAAGGAGTTTCTTCAACTGCCCCGAGAATAGATCCTCCAAAAATAGTATCATCTTTTTTCACCGATGGAGTAAACTTGAATTTTTTCTTCATATCAACAGGGCTTGTTGTAATACCTCTACCAATGAATGCTCCATATTTTTCTGCAATATCATCCAAGGGTCTTTGTATACCATCATAAATCCTTCCAATAATTCCTGGGCCAAGAAGAACTGAAAGTGGTTGGCCGGTACCGATTACTTCTTCTCCTGGCTTTAGGCCAGATGTAGACTCATAAACTTGAATAAATGCTACGTCTCCAGTTAATCTGATAACCTCTCCAATTAGTTTTGATTCACCAACCTCTACTGTCTCATACATTTTTACTGATGACATTCCATCAGCCTTAACTGCTGGACCGCTAACCCATACTATACTTCCCTTTGCTACCATCTACTTATTTTCGCCCCTAAGCAGGTGGACTATATCTTTCCTTATTAAAGGTTTGAGACTTTCAATGCTAGAATCAAGAGTGTTATCTAATGTCATTGTTCCATCTAGCGAAGTTGCTTTAATTCCACCAATTATATCTATCACCTTGTCTGACACGGTTATTTTCAATTTCTTTTTGGTTGATATTTCAGATGATAACTTTTTTACCAAATTCAAATCAGTTTTATTACATTGTATGATTACTTCAGAACCTAGTTTTGTGGCGGTATCCTCTATCATGCTGGCTAATATTTTTTCATAATTTTTTTGGCTTTTGCTCTCTGCAAGTTTTTTCTTTGCCTTATTAAAAATTTCATCAATAGCTAATTCGATAATAACTAGTTCCTTGTTCCTAGCGTTTAATGTGCTTGATCCTATTATCTGACGCTTTAGATTTTCAGCCTGTTTTTTTGATGATTCAATAATATTGTCATATTCAGTTTGAAGACTGCTCTTAGAAGATTCTAAATTTTTTAACGACTTTTGAAGTGCAGAGTCAATCTCAGAAATTAGTGCTGATTCTTTTTGCGAAAGAACTTTATCAATGGTACTTTCTAAAGAATTTAAACTCATTGATTGATTTTTCAGAACTACGTGATTTTAATCTTTTGATAATAAGATATCTTGAAGAAAAACGAATTTGGGTGGATGGTCTATATCGCTAATCTAAGTAAAGTTGTGTCCTAACTATTATACTGTATTTTACAACCTAGTAAGATCATGAGCCTCTACATACTTCGCATGTAAATGTACCTTCAGAATACATTAACACATCTGACCACTCTCCACATTCATCACAGTATCCCGAAACAGCAGATGCCGGCCTACCAATTTCTCCCCTAATCATAGCAGCTTTCTCAGACACGACATCGACTAATTCAGGAGTAACAGCAATAACGTCAGAACTCGAAATAATCCCAGCTAACCTGTCTTTGTATACTACGCCCAATCTTTTGATATTATTTTTTCGTAGTAGACGTGCAGCCTCAGTTATACCTTCTGCTGCTTCGACGGTGTGTATTTGTTGCATTACTTTTACAGCTTCAACTGATGACGGCTCTAAATTACTTGCGACTACCGATACAACATCCCAGTCAGTGACAATTCCAACAGGTTTTTCATTTTCGGTAATAATTACACTACCAATATTGTGCTCTTTCATTTTACTTGCAATGTCCACAACGT
>JAKEIK010000150.1 GCA_022545895.1 Nitrososphaeraceae archaeon
CTATTGACAATTTGAAGGAGATTGTTAAAGTGTCCAAACGATATAGAATTGATGTTATTCCATGCATAATGTGTCCATCAAAGAGAAATGAAGTTTCAGCACAGAATATAGGTTTGGATTGGACTTCGTATAAGGAAAAGCCAGAAAATTTCGTTCGCGAAGCCGCTAGTTTGACAGAAAAGGTTCTTTTGTGTTCTCCAAATAGTTTCGAAGATGGTTTGGATCTTGTGAAGAAACTAAAGAAAAATTAGTCAGTTTTTTGTTTGCGTGAAGCACTAATTTCGCTTCTCAATTCTCCCAGTACTTCCCTGTAAAATGGTTTGAGTTCATCATCTTCGGTAAGTCTTGGTCTTCTATGATTAATTGTTATCTCCCTTTTGATTTTTCCTGGTCTACTTGTAAATACAAATACTTTGTCTCCAAGACATACAGATTCCATTATATTATGAGTTACAAAAATAATATTTTTTCTGGTTCTTGACCAAATAAGCTGTAATTCAACAGAAAGCAAGTCCCGTGTTTGGGAATCCAATGAAGCAAACGGTTCATCCATAAGCAATATTTCAGGGTCCAAAACAAGTGCTCTAGCAAGGGCCACTCTCTGCTTCATGCCACCAGATAATTGGTACACATATGAGTCGGCAAATTTTGTTAATTGCATTGTTTCTAAATGCGCGAGTGCTATTTGACGCCTCTTATCTTTCTGCAAACCAGCGATTTTTAATCCAAATTCAACATTTTCGATTACTTTGAGCCATGGAAACAAAGCGTTCTCTTGGAATACCATAATTCTATCTGGACCCGTACCATCAATTTCATGACCATTAAGAATGATTTCACCTTCAGTAGGTTTGTCAAGTCCTGCTAGAATGTTTAAAAGAGTAGTCTTACCGCATCCAGAAGGACCTACAATACTCACGAATTCGCCATCGCCAATCGTAAGGTCGATATTTTCAATTGCGTTAACGTATTCAGCTTTATCAGAACTGGTTGATTTAAATTTTTTAGATAAATTTCTAACTTGTAATTTCACACTTACCACTCTTTAATTAAACTAATTAATTTGAATACGCATATCATACACTCTCATAATTACCCTAATTCTATAAATTACTATTTAATAATTGATAAATAGTCGTAAACGAAATAAGCATAATTTCTGTAAACTTATGTTTATTACAAATGGAACTGGTTGATAACATTGGTTAGTGAAAGTTAGAGACTGGAATAATTTAATTGTGACGAAGAAATAACCAAAATTGATTGAGTGAATCCGATATCTGCCTTAATTGTAAACATGTGAGGAAGAGTCACAGATACTTTCTAGGGCAACAAGATAATGATCATCGTTGTCGGGTTTGTAAGTGTCAGCAATTTACGGAAGAAGAGTTATCCAATGATTTCGACTAGATAAGAAACAAAAAAGAATGAATGTGACTCAAACGTCAAACTAGTAATTATGTCTGTTCTGATCATGCCCTTCTTGATTAGTGAATTTAGGCACGCTCCTCTTTTCCGCTTTTAAGAGAATAAACATTTCATTTCAATTCATTTTCTGATTCAATGACTGTAGAGTCACATTACATTAACGTTAAATATTCATCTTAGCTGAAACTGAAATAATTAAAATGTATCAGATTTTGCGATCTGGGATTTTAATTTCAATAATTTTAACCTTAATTATATTTCTAAACAATAATCAGGTTGGCATTTATGGCACTTCGGATCCCGGTCAAAGTTGAATGTGTTTTGATTCAGCAGACGATGCCAATAAATTCCTTGAACAATTTGTAGGAGCAGGATATGGATATACTATCACTATTCCATGTCCTAATCATTCTTTACTGAATCAAACATTTGGCGAAGACGAATCAGGGAAATAGATAATATTTAAATCTAGAACTAAATTTTCTGAGGAAATGTTACCTATAGGACAAACCATGATTGATTCTCTTCGGTTTATAGGAAATAATACGAAATAACTATACTATTTGCCGTATTAGTCTCTGTCACATATCCTCTTAATTGACAGGTCAGCAACTAGACTTGTGATTATTCTTCGTTCCGCAACTGTAAACTTGTCCATGCTTCTAAGTTAATATTTTGTAAAATAAACATTTTCCAATTCTTATGTCGATTATATTTGAACATTATAATCAATTTAGAAAAATTGTAAATGAACACATACGTTCTTGTAGTAAGTAAACTTAGATAATCAATTTTTTTATATAATGTTCACGTCAATAAAGCACTATCACTTAACGTAGGTATTACCTCAGAAATGATTGAGAAACTAAAAGATCAGCGGATGATGCGGGAGTTTAGCGGTATGAGAGATAATACGGATTTTTGGTGCTGTGATGAATTATTAGAACAGTTAAAATCCGCTGGATTCACTCTTAAAGAAGAAATAGAGATAGTAGACTATAAATTCTGTCCTTTCTGTGGTAAGAAGTTAAAGATGTTAATTTAAATCGGTTGTATTGGGGCACCAAGATACACCATATGACCGAATCAATGCCGGAGAATCCACAATATACACACTCTATCAAAATTGAAGATACATCAAAAGGTTTATAGTAAATTATTAAGAATACAGCAACTGATGGGTTTGGAGGCAACCAAGCCCGTTGCGTTGTTGATGAACAAGAAACAATCGAGCCCCACCAGTTGCAATGTTTACTCATCACCGAACCATATAAGAAATGATTAACATAGTTCTGGATGATGAGAGAAAGAGAAGTTGCAGATATATGATGAACTGGAAGATCTACAGGAAAGGAGTGGAGGCGTTGGCGTAGTAGTCCTGATAGCGTTGGGAACGTTCATTTGGTTGATTTCGTAGTTTTGGCACTAATGGCAGTCCTAAAAAGAGACTCTTGCCTAGAATTTTGACTATTTGATCCACGCTCATCTCTGCAATGCCTATGTTGGAGGCATTGGTAAGTCTAAGTCTTTATGTAATCCCATATACAACCCGGCTGCAATTAGTCCTCCAAGAATGGGGGGGTACCCAGTAAATCCATTGGTAGCCAAAGTTCCAAACAATTAGCGCAGGACCAATAGAACGTGCTGGGTTCATGGATGCGCCACTTACAGAACCTCCCAATATGACATTAAATCCAACGGTAAATCCTATAGCCAGAATTCCGACAGAGGACGCTAATTTATTTTTAGAGTGGTGTATTGTTGTTAATATAACATATACAAAAGTAAATTTCATAATAGTTTCCAATATTAATGCTCTAATAACATTATTATCTGCAGGAAGTGTGAGACTAGCAGACATATCGCTTCCAAACATTGAATATACAACAGCGGCACCGAGAACAGCCCCTACATGTTTAGTTAATGTGCTTATTGTAAAAGAATGTAGATAAATCAAATAGATCCTCAGCATTTCTTACAAATGACTTATGAATAAAAAAATCGGAGTCGTAACAGGATCCAGTAAGGGAATCGGAAAGGCCATAGCTATAGCATTTGCAAAGTCTGGTGAATATTTTGCAGTAGTCATAAATTCCAACAAACTGCAAGAGGCACAGGTTGTGTCTGATGAAATCAGAACTTTAGGCTGTAATTCAATTCCGATAGAAGCTGATCTCTCCAAGGAGGCTGATTGTGTTCGATTGATTGAAGAAACTATCAAGAACTATTACAGGATAGATGTTTTGGTAAATAACGCAGGGATCCAACAGGACGTACCACTCGAAGAAACTACAATAGAACTCTGGCAGAAAATCCTAGCGGTGGATCTTACAGGACCTTTCATATGCAGCAGAGAAGCTGTAAAGCATATGGAGAAGCAACAGGATCCAACTGGAGGGTGCATCATAAACATAACTTCCGTACATCAATTGATACCCAAACCACACTACATTCCATACGCAACTTCCAAGGCTGGAGTTGAAATGATGACAAAAACACTTGCATTGGAGCTTGCAAAATCAAACATAAGAGCAAATGCAGTTGCTCCAGGAGCCATAGAAACTCCAATGAATATC
>JAKEIK010000151.1 GCA_022545895.1 Nitrososphaeraceae archaeon
TCTTTATTCCGATCAGGGTGGAATTGAAGTGCTAACTTTCTATACTTGCTCTTTATTTCATCTTTACTTGAGCTTTTTTCAATCCCTAGAACCTCATAATAGTCACGTTTACTACTCATTAGTCCTTATCACGGAATTCCCTGAATGCCCTTGTGATCAAAATTACGTTGTATTAGATGGACTTTGAGTGTCATTGTTTCCAAAATTTCCTTGGGGACCGGTAGCTGAAGACTCAGAACTTGATGAACCTCCAGGCTTTTCAGCTGTGGTCTGCGCTGAACTTGCTGCCCTATATGCTTCGGCACTAATTTCGCCTATAGTATTCTTCAGAATTTGCGTCTTATTTTTAATCTCCTCGATGTTGTTAGTGGACATTGCAGACTTCAGTTCCTGAATAGATTTATTCGCTTTTTCAATTTGATCAGGCTTTATTTTATCCTTCAAATCTTGTTGAACTAACTTCTCAGCTGCATAAATGAGATTGTCTGCTTCATTCTTGAGTTCAGCTTCTTCCCGCTTCTTCTTGTCGGCATCTGCAAACTGTTCTGATTCTTTCTTGAGTCTATCCAGTTCATCCTTAGAAAGTTTGTTGTTGGCCGCAATAGTGATTTTTGCTTCCTTCGAAGTAGCCAAATCTTTTGCTGTAACATTCAGTATACCATTCGCGTCGATGTCGAAAGCAACTTCTACCTGAGGCACTCCTCGAGGTGCAGGAGGGATACCAGATAGATTAAACATTCCAAGAGAAACGCAATCAGAGGCCATTGATCTTTCACCTTGCACAATGTGGATTGTCACTGATGTTTGATAATCTGCAGCAGTCGTGAAAACCTTGCTCTTCTTTGTAGGTATAGTCGTATTTTTCTCTATGAGGGGTTCTTTTAATCCTCCTAAGACTTCAACCCCAAGAGTTAAAGGGGTTACATCTACTAAAAGAATATCTGTAGATACATCGCCAGCAATTATCGCCCCCTGCACAGCCGCACCCAAAGCCACCGCTTCCATGGGATCTATTCCTCCTTCCGGTTCCTTCCCCATGACATTTGCAACCAACTGTCTTACGATTGGCATGCGAGTAGGTCCTCCGATAAGAATGATCTTATCTATGTCAGCCGGGTTTAATTTAGCATCTTGTAGTGCTTGCATCATTGGTGATCTGCATCGTTCAACTATCGGTCTAAGCAAATCTTCCAGTTTTGATCTAGGCAGTTGGAGTACCAGGTTCTTGGGACCACTACTCGGTTCGTATGCTAGAAATGGTAAATTTATTTCAGTCGTAATTACGTTCGAGAGTTCAATCTTTGCCTTTTCTGCGGCTTCTCTTACTCTCATCAAAGCAGCTTTATCGTTGCGCACATCAAGTGATGATTGATTTTTGAATTCCTGAAGAATAAATTCTACTAAAGTGTTATCCATATCAGTTCCTCCGAGTTGTGTGTCACCAGAAGTACTTTTTACTTGAAATACACCCCCACCCATTTCCATTATGGTAACATCAAGAGTTCCCCCACCAAAGTCAAAGACCAAGATCTTTAGATCCTTGTTTGCTTTGTCAAGGCCATAAGCAAGGGACGCGGCAGTTGGTTCATTAATAATTCTAACGACTTGCAGACCAGCTATCTCGCCAGCATCCTTGGTGGCTTGCCTTTGATTATCATTAAAATAAGCTGGGACAGTTATCACTGCCTTGTCAACTGTTTCACCAAGATAGGCTTCAGCATCTCTTTTTATTTTTTGTAAAATGAACGCCGATATCTGTTGAGGTGTATATTCTTTACCGTAAACTTTGAATTTAAAATCTGTACCCATTTTTCTTTTTGCAGCTATGACAGTACCTTCTGGGTTGGTAATGGTCTGCCGCCTAGCAGGTTCACCAACTAATAGCTGACCGTCCTTTGTAAACGCAACATATGACGGGAAGGCCTTGCCTCCAACTGATGTACCTTCGGCTGCCTGAATTATGGTAGGTTTTCCTCCAACTAGTACTGCAGCTGCCGAATTACTTGTCCCGAGATCTATTCCAACAATTTTACCCATATTGAATTCACTTACTCCATTTTTGGTTGTTCAGTATCTTTATTTGAAATTATCTTTTTCGATAATACAACTAGGCTTGGTCTTAAAACTTTTTTGTTAAGCATAAAGCCTCTCCTTACTACATCTACCACAGTGTTTTCCGGTTGATCTTCGCTCGATGCGAAGCCTACCGCATCATGAACATTGGCATCGAATGGCGTCCCTATAGCCTCTATTTCCAACACGCCTTCGGACTTGAGTAAAGTCTCAATATTTTTTAATATGCCATTCAAGCCAGCCACAATAGCAGGTGAGCAAGTATTATTTTCTACTGTATTCAAAGCTCTGAGATAATCGTCATAAATATTGATAATCTTCAAAATCAATTCAGCTTTTGTGGACTCTACCTTTCCTTGCATCTGTTTTTCAATTTGTTTCCGATAATTATCATAATCCGCAAGAAGGTAGCGCAGTTTCGTGATATTGCTTTCTGATGTCTGTTTTAGTCTAGATATCTCTTCACGTAAAACTTCAGTCCCACTTTCCTGAGAATTGTCATGATTATTTATTTTGTCACTTTCATCATTTTCCTCATTAGACTCATCTTCTTGTCTTTGGATATCTTGTTCGTTTTTTTCATCTTTGTGGATATCGCTTTTAAATTCCTTCGTCTCATTATCGTCAACATTCAACTTCACTTCCATAATTCCTCGTACACTTAAGATATTTACCAGATAATTAGGTATCGCCCAAGTCGACGGAATGTGGTTATCCCAACTTGTTTGCATTGTAATTAGTATAAGACAAGAACAGAAAGTCATAATACAGGAATTAAAACCATAAATTACCTTTAGGTAGAAGCTGGCTAAGTCTTAAAGAGAGAAGAAATTAAAAGAATTGGGGTCTTCTTAGGTTTATAAATATCTAGTACAGATTAAATTCTAGACAAAATTCTGATATCATTTTCGGGATGGGTAACTGTTCGATGTTTTGGCGTTTAAATGCCTCCCTGGTCTTCATGGACATTTAATTCGCTCGATAAATCAACTAACTTTTAGCCCTAATTAGTAAAAATTAGCAATATCCTTTAGGCAAACAAAATGTTTAAAAAATAGGATCCCCATGCGTTAACTGGATATAAAAAAATTTCGCATTTATGATTTTCATGTGGTATTGCAACTGCTTTGTGTAAGGAGCTTGGATTTTCATCATCTGTCAATTCGAGGATGCGTAATAGTGAAGATGAAGTTATAGACGAGTATCATATTGCATGATCTATCAATAAATTCAAACCTGTTCTGTGTGAGAAAGGAAATCTCGTAAAAAGTTGGTAAATATGTCTCCTAGGGCATTTACCGGTCGCATATAGGATGTCTAAAATGAATTACTTTAACAAAAAAGAATTGGGAAAGCGGTTAAGTTATTCCCAGATTCGGAAAAGCAGCTACACTGATTCCAAGTTCACCTTGTATCTTTCTTATTTTGTTGGCATATTCTACCATTTTCTCATTGTTTGCTTGGACCTTTGCAATCCTATATCCTTTCCATGACTTGCGTAGTGCACCCCAACTTTGTCCCACGGTAAAAGCCGAGTCATTTGAAGTTGAATTTTGTTCCTGAAGTGACATTATTGCTGTCATTTTATGTGAGATAAATGAAGTATCATTACTTAGAATCCAATGTCAAATTTCTCAAATATCGAGGTAAAAATCTTCTAATGAGAAAGATGTTATTTTTGGAGACCGCACGCGACCCACATTAATGGTCTAAATTAGTGGCATTTCTAGTGTTTACCCTATCAAATTCAGCATCGGCATAAGTACTGTTCCATCCAGACTTTGTCCTGGCAACTATGTATGCATTTCATAAATCGATATTAAACAATTGTGGTGCGTAAATGGATCCTTCTCTGACTCTCTTCACTCGAGAGACAGAAAGATAATGGGGCCAAATAGTTACCATGATCGAACCTTCTGGAACACCCTCTGGAACCTCTATTACCACAACATCTTCTGGCCTCACACCGTGAATTTTCAGGGCCGAAATACTTTTTTCCACCATTTCCGACGACATACCGCTACTATAAAGATAAACCTTATCAACATATTCGATCATGTCATTCATAATATTTGGTTAAGGTTTGCATCTTTAAAAAGAGATGTGCGTTCAAAACCCACAGTTTTCACTAATATGTCGTAGGCGTCTATCTCGTAAGCGTCGTGTAATCATCTATATGAGTTTTGAATGTTACTGTAATTTAATAAAATAAAAATAGCGTTGGTCCAGTTTTAACTGAATGTTATCTGCTCGCAATAATAGAAGAACGATGATGTATAACACACGAGACTATACTTGAAGAAATGGCAGTGTATGAGTCATGAATTTGACGATTGTCAATTTTCAAGTCTCTGACTACAATTCGTCGATATGAAACTTGGACATACAGCCAGTACATTCATAAATTTCGTCGCCCACCTGTCCACCAACGTTGAACCTAACAATTGTTGTGCATTTAGGGCACCTTCCTTCAACAGTCCTTCTCTTCTTCTGAGGCTTTGCTGCGCTTCTCCTTCTGCCCATTTCATAAAGAAAGCCATTCACCGTTTTATAAACCACATGAATTCTAATCAAGTCTGTAGCAAAGCCCGCATTTTATTATCGAAGATAAACACTAGTTCGGAAACAAGCATATGTAAGGAGGAATCAATTATATTCCATCGTATTCTTGAACTGAAAATTCATACTGATTATCTGCTTTAACTTCAACCTCCGCGAGTTAGGTGAAAATCGCAGGAATTAAGAATATACGGGATTAGAATCGAATTACACTAGTATACTTGCCATCTACTTGCCTTGCGTTTTGAGCCAATTCGGAATATTATCGAATAAATTAAATGCTAGACATGGATCATCACTTCGGCTGTGAATGTAGCAGACTATATTGAAGTTTCAAAACCCAGAATCGTGATCGTTCTCGTTATCACAGCTATTACTAGCGCTCTCGCTGCTACTAGATTTGACTCTACACCCTACCTGCCTTGGGATGTGCCTCTATTTAAGCTCCTATCATTAGGAGTAGCCGGAGCCTTAGCATCAATGGGATCTAGCGCATTGAATCATTATTACGATCGAGATATTGATGCCAAAATGCCAAGAACTGCAAAAAGACCCATTCCTTCAGGAAGAGTTCGAGCGAGGAATGTGCTTGCCTATGGTGTGTCACTCTGTACCTTGTCCTTGATTTTGTCATTATTCACATTGAATCTTGTTACAACGGGCATGATAGGATTAGGCATTTTCTTCTATGTAATAATATACACCAGTTGGCTCAAAAGGAATAATGTTTCTAATATTGTTATCGGTGGTTTTGCTGGAAGCGCAGCTTCTATGGCAGGTTGGTCCGTCGCAACCGGATCAGTAGATACATTAGGTTTTCTAGTTGGATGGTTGGTGTTCATGTGGACTCCACCGCATTTCTGGTGTCTTGCGATGAAAACTAGAGAAGAATATGAAAGTGTGAATGTTCCAATGCTGCCAGTTTTGGTGGGTAATAAAAAGACTTCTCAATATATTCTTACTAGTACTGCGATTCTATTGCCGTATTCTATCTCCCTATATTTTCTTGGCTTGGGGTTAGTATATTTGACAGTAGCGGTAATAGCGGGCTCGCTTATGCTGTTCTACCATTATAAACTAACAAAATGCCCCACGCCATCCTTTGCATGGAAGGCCTACAAAGTGACTGCCCCCTATCTAGTAATAATCTTTATTGCGTTGGCATTCGACGCACTTTTCTATTATCGATTATGATAGGCTTTTATTTAGTTAGTACTGGTAGAATTTTAACAGGCATATTTGACAAACATATCAGCACCAAGACAAATGGAAGTTCTGCTAATCGCGTGCTGATTAATTTCGTAATTCAAATTTATAATAGCATATCTCGTTCCAAGTAGTATATTCGATACGATAAATTTAACTAGATACTGATATATGAAAACAGGAATTCATCAGAATCTAATTGATCCGAACAGATTGTCTGCTCACATTTATTACTTCTATTTCTCCGACTCCTTCGTCTTTCTTTATGGATTCTTCTAATAAATCCATTTGACCTTCAGAATCATCCAGAGTAAAATCTGCAATCAATGAATTCAAACCAAACGCGATAGGCTCTGTTACATACGATAACAATTTCATACCGACAGGAATAGATGTAGATAATCGTTCGGCAACCGATCCCAAATTCACCTCGACCTCTGTAGGTAGTATCTAGATTCTTGCTACTAACTTGGTCATATTTAAGGTCCTTCGAATCCGCAGCCCACGCACTTGTACGACCGTGCAAATTGTCTACAACTTTCGCATCTCCAAATTAGCACATACCCGCAATCGGGGCAGTAATACTTGACACATTCATCATTTGGCATAATGGGTCTGTTGCATGACGTACAGATCGGTAGTTGGAGTGGCTTTGACATCGAAACATCAATGAAAGTAACGGGATTTATACCTTGCTTGGAATTGGGTGCTATTCTAACAGAACAATTTGTTATAGTGATTTAGCATAATCCATGGTGAAGGTTTTCTTGCACGACTAGTTGACATTGAAAAGTTTTAGTTTTCAACTGAAAATTTTTCGGAACTCGTTACCAAGTAGTGTTCTCGTCAGCTTTACTCCCACGCCTGATCCAAGAATCAGGGACAATACATTGGAATGATAGTCAAAATCAGTCGACTCAATAATTTCTCTTAATTTGTGCTCCTTCAATGAGTTGATTATCTCATCGAGCGCTTTATTGTCTAGTCTTTCCAATACCTTTCGCGCCATAGTCATTTTCCTAAATTCATTCTGGAAAAGGTTTCGCCATTCTTGTTCATAGACTTTTAAGGCTGAATCTTCATTAAGGTTGATACTCTCCGCTATCGCTCTACCAGCCAGAATTCCAGCTATGCCGCAACTATAAATTCCGCCGGCCGTAGAAGGCTTAGTCTGTCCAGCCGCATCACCCACTAGTATCGTCTTTCCAGTAACGAATGAATCTATGGCCCCACCAATCCAAATGGGGGCAAAAATTTTCCTGATAGTCGAGTAATTCTCTCCTCTAGATTCTACAAATTGCTTTAAAGCAGTTGACACATTTATCCCCCTTCCAGCGACTCCTACTTTTCCCATTCCTTGTCCAGTTGGGATTATCCAAGCAAAAAACCCGGGATAGAGATCACTGTCAAATGTTACTTGAACTATGTCATCTTTTATCCATGACGCATAAATCTCGAATTGAGCAGAGGGCAAGAAGTTCTCCCTGCCGCTAGATGCTAAGGATGCAATTCCCCTCGCATCAACAAAATAACGGCAAAATATGTCTCCATCAGTTGTTTTTGCAATAAACCTTTTTGCTCCATCACTCCCAATGGATTTAAAAGTGCATCTTGTTCTGATGGCCGCTCCAGCTCTTTGTGCTTGATGTGCAATTTGTTTGTCAAGTGCGCGTCTATCTATGACAATCACATTTTGGTGCTCTGAATTTAATTCGACACGTGAACAATGTGAAGTAATGATAGTTTTTGCAACAAAATTTTGAAATACGTTAGAATCTGGCATGATTCCTAGATTGTTCAATCCTTGAGCACTGACCATCCCTCCACAGTGTTCAGGAGTACCTATTTCATGGTGTTCCTCTACCACCACTACGGAGATACCTCTCGAAGCTAATTCTCTAGCTGTCAATAATCCAGCTACACTTCCGCCGGCAACCAGAACATCATAATTGGATGACGACATTGAAGAAACAATTAATTCATGATCTTATTAACTAAACTCCGGTCAGTCAAGGTGAACTACAAACTGGTCATTGTCATACGAAGAGATTTGCGGATGGGAATAGGTAAAACATGTTCTCAGGCGGCTCACGCAGCTGTACTAGGGGTGGAGAACACCAGATTCTTACATTCTAATTGGGTCAGGACATGGTTAGAAGAAGGACAAGCAAAGATAATCCTAAAAGTGAACAGTCTGCAGGAACTCGTTGAAATCAAGAATAATGCCGAGAACATAATGCTTCCAGTAGCTACTGTACAAGACATGGGCTTAACTCAGATCCAACCAGGAACTACTACTTGTATCGGAATTGGTCCCGCACCTTCTAAAATCATTGACAGGGTGACTAACAACTTGAAACTCCTTTGAGTATTCTTAACAACAGAAGATTTTAATTTCTGTACTTAAGCGTTTTTCTTCACAAATGATCCATGTGTCTTAGCTTGGGATACTGGTCTACCAAACAGGTATATATACTGCCCTTTATAAAGGCAACCTAGTATGCCCCAGACTAAACCCATTGTCAGTATAGAGAACGTCGTTGCATCCGCAACTGTTAATCAAACAGTTAATCTTAACTTGATCACTCAAATTTTTCCTGATGTAGAATATCATCCTGACCAATTTCCGGGTTTGGTTTTCAGACTAAAATCACCTAAGACGGCAACATTGATATTCAGTTCCGGAAAAATGGTCTGTACTGGGGCCAAATCTGAAGAACAGGCGATAAAAGCGGTAAAAAATGTAGTTCAGAAGCTGAAAAAGGGAGGAATTCCAATTGAAAATGAACCCCAGATTGAAATTCAGAATATTGTTGCTTCTGCTAGTCTAGGGGGTAAAATTCATCTTGAGCTCGCGGCAAGAGTCCTTCCCCGTAGTATGTACGAACCCGAACAGTTCCCTGGCCTGATACACCGCATGCTCGATCCGAAAACTGTGATCTTATTATTCGCAAGTGGTAAACTAGTTTGTACTGGCGCAAAGAAAGAAAGTGAGGTATATAGAGCTGTTCACAACTTGCATACATTACTCGAAGAAAAGAATCTAATGATCTATGAGGGATGATATTGTATCTAACAATATCAAATTGAGCTCAAGGAATCCAATCGATTAATAATAATGTTTTTCCTATTCTTCTAAATCAAAGCATGCCGGAACTATGGCTTAATTACGGATCGGCAGATGTAGTACTGGACATTAAGGTCGAAAATCTTAACACTCTGTCCAACGCGAAGTTCAAAAAACTTGAAGAAGGAGTTATTGACCAACAAATTGCTTCAATTCCGCTAGAAAATATGAAAATTGTGGCATTAGGAAAGTCCAAATCTATTGCAAGAATAATCACTTTACTATTAGTTCACGCTAAGAAAAAGGGAATCAGCAATGTGTTACCAGAATCTCTCCCAAAGGACCATTCTTCGCTTTCGAAAAATATGGAAGGGAATAGTTTATCCCTAAGTAAACAGACTGCCGAATATATCTTAGAGAGGGGAAATGATTCGAAAACACTATTTGTATCATGTACTAGGGTAAATCCCATGTTTGGATTCGAAGGTGTTCCCACTATCATACTGCGTGAATTCATGAGGGAGAAGATGACCGAGGCGTATTGTTCAAGGTCCACAAATTTGCCCTCTCCAGGAACTAGGCCCGCATCTCTAGATATTGCAACAGATGCATGTAAGGATATGAATGCCAAGTGTATTCAAGTGATCTCTACCATGGCTGGAATAGATAGTCTATTTTTCGGGTCGGTTTCAGAGGCTTTTGAAGAATCCATAAAAAGGATGGAATATCTGATGTCTGATGATTATAGCAATATCAACTCTATGATAATCGGGGCAGACAACGATTCAGAATCTCATCTCACACTGTCTGATTCGCTTAACTATCTTTGGAATTCCGTTCATATCCTCAAGAACAAGGGATATGGAATACTTATTGCGGAAAATAGAAAGGGACTTGGCTCGGATGCACTTGAGAGACTCGCTGAAGGAAGGATGTCTCTTGAAGATTCTTCTTCAGCAAGGGAATACATCGAGGGATTAGAACATTTAACATTCATTAACGAACTGAAAGAAAAATATCACTTGGGTGTGCTCTCTTCACTTCCTCATTATTATCTTCGGTCTAGATTCGGATTCGAACCTTTTTCTAGGAGTGAAGTTCTCTTGGAGAAGCTTTTGGATATAAACGGGAAGAACCAAAAGATCCTTGTAATTCCAGATCCCAATCTGGCCTTATTCAAACACGTTGGCAAATGAATGGCAGCTGATAAATCACACGGAATTAGACGCTTGATACCAGCGGATAAAGTTAAAATAATTACATTTCCTCTCTCATCCTTGTAGATTGCAGACTGCCTTACGAAGAATGGGTGATTATGTTTTCCATAAGTGTGAAGAAATAGATCTGTCGTCGGTGATACAGATCAATATGAGTTCACTTCCTGAACATTATTCGGACTATTTTTTTCATTCGATACTCAAAGAACTTCCGGATGCATTCATAGTTTCTGAGTATTCAAAGGAAATTGTCGGATATGTTATGTGTAAAATCGAGTATGGATTCTCAAATTTTAGAAAGTTAGGATTTGTTAAAAAAGGTCATGTCGTCTCTGTAGCAGTTCAACAACAACATAGAGGCAAAGGAGTCGGGAGGGTCCTCATGGAAGAAGCTATTAACGGTGTCATCCTGAGGAAGGCCGACGAAATTTATCTTGAGGTTAGAACGAGTAATGACTCTGCGATAAAAATGTATGAACGAATTAA
>JAKEIK010000152.1 GCA_022545895.1 Nitrososphaeraceae archaeon
TCTGGCATTTGGATTTCTAGATATATCAATAAATAGTAATGGTAGAAACCTAACTGGCACATTTTATGACAGTTCCGAAGGCACGATCAAAGATCACTTTACAGTAATTAAATAGAAAAAGGCTAATATTTTGTGGGTTAAACTCGATTATTGCAATCCTATAAATGTCTTAAAATGGCAAACCCTTCAAACTCCGGTGGTCCATAAGGATACTAGTCTAAATTAAGGTCGAGCTTAATTTTTTCCAGATTGTTTAAATACATCACAGTTCTTTGATGTTAGGTGAGCCTAACTATGAAAATAAAACTGATGTTGTCTGTCTCTATTGTGATTGGCTTTTATCTATACTTCGGAACGTTTGCCAATAACTCAACTGCACTAGCACAAGAATCGACCAACAATACTAAAAATATAGATCCTTCAATAGTTTATACAGAAACAGCACGTAATTTACTAAATCAGGTATCAACTGAATACAAAAAGGGAAATTTCAGTGGAGCTGAAGAACTTGCAACAAAGGCATATCTTGATAACTTTGAATACGTTGAAGCACCACTAGAGAAGAAAGGAGGCAGCGAAATCATGAAACAGCTTGAAGACATGATGCGCAAAGATTTGCGTGAAATGATAAAGGATGAAGTTCCGTACGAACAATTACTTTCACACATTAATGCTACAGACACGAAATTAGATGAGGCTATTTCGATACTCAACAACACAAAATAACCTGTTCCGCAACTGCTACATTTTTACTACAGTGTAGAGTAGCACAGGACTTACAAGTACACGACATCCTCTGCCTTACATACCCAAAAGTTACCAGATCTTTGCCCGATGTCTTCAAAATATTCCACGAATCCCTTAAACACATAGCCTAAGTTCGATGTACACTTGACTAATACATAGGTTCTAATTACAGCAAAGACCTCATTTAATCATGTCATCCAAGAATCTAAACAAAAAATCTGACGATAAAAACGATAAAGCAGAGCAACAAGCTCTGAAAGAGGTTGAAATTGTAGCAGAGTTAGCACCAAACGAGAAGACTAGGAAAGAGGCAGAGGAATTAATAGAAACCGTTGAGAATGCGTCTAGTTCAACAGTTCAAGAACAAGAACAAGAAGCAATCGAAACTGTATTGGATGAAACTAAAAGAGCGATAAAGAAAACAGTTAACGAAGCCAAAAGAGAAATTCCCAAGTATATTAAAGCAATTGGTGATTTACAAGAAGGAACTATCCAAGCAACTAAGGAAATTGGGTATGATTTTATAGAACTTCAAAGGGAAACAACATCTTTAGTTCCACAGCTTCAGGAAAGATATATGTCATACTTTGTACCGTGGATGTCTCCTATGATAGTGACGGAGTACTACAGCAGAATGGTCGATAATTTCGTGGATAATGCTATCTCAGCTACTAATCTAGCAAATAACTTGGTCATGGTCAGCATGGAAGGCATTCAACACCTAGCTGATGCTAACAGGGAGTTTTGGAGAGTGGGTGTTGAAAACGCACGAACGATAAACAAGTCACTAGCGGAAGCATAAAAGAATAACTCAGATGGTAACGACAGTATTATTGGATGCTATGTAATTTACAATGGGCATTCAATTCAAGAAGCTGTGTAAGTTAAACTCGAAACTGAAACGATAATGAGCACAGGTAACATAACTGACACGGGGTCGCTCAGCTGAGATACAAATTCATAATCCCTTGTAAAAAAAACCATACTACCGGTGAAATTGTTGCAATACGCCAGTTAGATCATCAATAGAGATGGGTTTCTTGAGGACGGATCTAATTCCATCACGTACAAGAGCTTCTGTCTCTTCGTCGTGTAAGGCTGAAGCAGTCAGTATGATAATATTCTTTTTCTCTAGCAGGTTATCTGACTTTAATGAATTTATTACATCCATGCCACTGAATTCTGGCATAGCCAAATCAAGTAATACTAGATCGAAATCGTCCGATTTTATTGCCTGTAGACCTTCCCTTCCATCATTTACTACTTTACAGTCGTAACCAGCTTCCTCAAGATAGAATGACAACATATCCGTGATCTCACTATTATCGTCTATAACCAAAACCTTCATTTTTCACAACTCTGAATAAACAGGGCTTTTAATTCTTGCATGCTTTATAGACTTTTCTAGAATACTCCAAAGCCATGCCCTAGTGACCTATCAATCGTACATGACAATCACAGAGAGATTCACTCCTGAGCGAACATTGGATATTTAAGACTTCTAGATATAACTTTTTGTTAAATCGATGTCATTCAACAAGTTTATGAGGAAGTTGCTAGATACGTCTTTTTGTTAAATCGTATAGGGACAGCCGAAATTTCACTTTTGGTTGTAGCTCTAGCTGCGCTTGGAATTTTGATTATCGTTTTATATACACAATCCCAAATCAGTTTAATCTCAAAGAGCATAATTGAAAAGAAAGTAAATCAGGTTGATGTTCTGGCTTCGAGAGCTTCTCTCAGATTGGCAGATGCTGCTACCATTTTGAGGATCAGCAGCAACTTACCTCAAATTGCATCTAGACCAAACTCCAGTCTGATCGTCAAGAATTTAAAGGGAGTGCCCCAAAACGCTGAAGTTGATAAACGATTCGTTGCAAAAACTATAATGGAAGAATATCCTAACTTTGACACAGTAAGTTTCTTACTTCCTAATGGGGACTTGTATCTTGTTGAACCATTTGAAAGCCAAAAAAATGTGACTTTAAAGA
>JAKEIK010000153.1 GCA_022545895.1 Nitrososphaeraceae archaeon
CCAGAGCCATGTCGGGGGAGGAAATTTCGGATGCAGAGTTGATGTGTTTGTTTGAAGCGGCTAGATGGGCACCGTCATCGTACAATGGCCAACCATGGAGATTTATTTATGCTAAAAGAAACTCTGAATACTGGGATAAACTATTCAACCTGATGGTTGATTTCAATAAATCCTGGGCAAAAAATGCTGCAGCTCTGGTAGTAATAATATCAAGAAAAAATTTTGAACATGATGACACACCATCTGTAACTCACCAATTTGATGCTGGCGCAGCGTGGGAAAATTTAGCTTTACAAGGTGAAACTCAAGGACTGGTAACACATGGGATGCAGGGATTTGATTACGACAAAGCCCGACGAGATCTTTCAATTCCAGATACATTTGATGTTATGGCGATGGTGGCAATAGGCAAACCAGCACCAAAAGAAATCTTACCTACTGACGTACAGCAAAGAGAACAGGCGTCTGATAGAAAGCCATTAGCAGAAATAATAATGGAAGGTAAGTTTAAAGAGCCATCTAGTAACTAGCTACTTCTGTCAGTTAGCCAATATTTCAAAGTCATAACCGTTAAACTCGCATATTACAAACTGGTCTGCATCTTCGGATTCCATATCCTTTAGGCTAACGAACTTACGTTTGACTTTGTGAAAAGCAACAACATCCTCTATCCAATTAAATGACTGGGCTTTGTTTTCAGTCATTCTTCCTCTTCTTTGGTTTTGTTCGTAACCTTACAGAACAACAAGGACAGGTACGGGAACTAGTAAGAAGGTAGATGCCGCATCCTGAACAGTATTTTGCACCACTACTATATGGAGCGTACTCCATCACTCCATTCATTTCATAACAAAATCCGGTGCATGCCATCTGGAATAAGGGATAAAGAAATCCTGTCTTATAGCATCCAGCTCATGCTAGTGGGAGGGAGGCTATAAAAATATGGAAAAACTGAAATTGTTAGTTTGATGATATGATTTAATACAAGTATGTCAAATCTTCTTTGGTATGGCTCTAGGAGAAAAACTCTTTGAAGAGAACGGCAATATTGTAGCCGTCAAAGTAACAAAGGTTCATCCAATGGAAGGACTAACAACCGAAATTACATTTACGTCAGAAATTAAGGGTGAAGGGAAATTTCCAAATGGGAAAAATCTTGGCTCTGGTATTGTGACTAAATATCCACATGGTATAATGGATGCATCTTTTCAAGGAGCATTTACAACTGAAGATGGTGAACAATTTATGTGGTGGGCACATGAAAAGAGCAAGATAGTTGAGGGCGGGAAAATCAAAGGCCTGACTATGGTAACAGGATTCACTAATTCAGAAAAATTGTCTTGGATGAATAATTTAATCTTTGCACTAGATTTAGACGGTTCAACTTTATCCAACGAATTCAAGGCAACCGCATACGAGTGGATTTAGTAGGCTAACGTCATTATCGTATCATCTCTCTTATTGCGGGAGGTAAGGATTTGAGAGCCCCTTGAATTACTGGCTTAACTGGATTCAATCCTACCTGAATTAGTATTATTTTTCCTTGTGGTGAAATTAGATATTTTGCAAGTGCAATATCACCTTCGGAATTCATGACGGTGGTAGGAAAAACAAAAAGAAGGGGGACTGAAGGGCCCTGCTTACTACAGGCCAGCAAGCAATAGTATCCTCGGTTGGTATAAAGTACTCTTTTTTTGCAAAATATTACTCAGAGAAATGGTAGGGGTTTGGGTTTGAGGCTTCTCATAGTCGACGATAATGAAGAAATTACTGACGGAATAACTTACTATTTAAGCACACACCAAACCATAGACTGTGAAGTTACCAACGACGGCCCGCAGGGATTAGAGAGAATCAGAAACGACAAATTTGATCTTATCTTACTAGACTTAGCCATGCCTGACTTTAGCGGATTTGATATAGTCAAGTCACTGAAACAAGACGGATTATTAGAATCAAAAAACATCGTTATCTTTACTGCATCGAAAGATCAAAGACTTTTTGATGAAATGAAAAAGGCTGGTATCAAAGATATCTTCAAAAAGCCGTTTTCAATAAATGACTTGACAGCATTGATAGACAAATACCGTCCTAGGACAAAGTAATTACCAAGTCTTCATGCTAAAAAAAGAAGGGGATTGCCCCTAAGGACACGGGAATGTACCAGGGAAGGCGGTACACAAACTTTGTCCTAATTCGCTTGGATGTTTGCTGGAATCAGGATCACCAGTTAGTATTGGATTGATATTTCCGATACCTGCTCGTCCCGGCCTGTCTGGAGTTAGATCAACAGCGGGAGGACTACTGGCATGTTCGCCAAATGCTTTTCCATCAGTCGAGGCAGCACCAGAACTGAGTTTTCCCCATCCTGAGGGATTATCAGTATTTGGATTTGCAGCAAGTACGTTTCCTGGAACGAACACAACCGCGGCCATAGCAGCGAGTACAGCAATTGTTGTCATGTACTTGATGTTCATATCAAGTGGGTTAAGGGCGATTGTGGCACTTAAGTATGGTTAGGTAAAAAGGAATTTCTCGAGCCACTAATGGTGATTGGATGATAATGTATCTGACTCTGACTATTTATATCGAATTCAGTGATTTTTGGTTTCATTATCTCACCTTGGAACTAAAATGACTGTTCCCTGGAGCTCAGCTCAGCACCTCAGGTATGAAGATAAAATCATCCAATTCTAAAATTAAATTAAGAAATAATATAAATTAAAACTATAAGGGGCCGTAGTTACTCGACCCACAAAAGCGGCAGGATTTTATGGCAAGAGAGTGCCAGAGTCAGATCGCATTAAATAATATTTTGATAATAGTAAAATCTTAATCATGCTCTAGATCCAAGTTCTTAATGGGATACTTCCGCGAAAAGAGAAGAACGAGGGTAGAAGACAAATGGATGTTCACGTTTTTGTTATTAGTCTCTGCTGCCTCCGCGATCGCGGTAGGGCTTGTAGTTTATTTTCGCTGATAAGAAAAGATAGAATAATGCCTGAAGGACGGACCAATAATACGTTGGGTTATAAGATGGTAAATCTACGATTGGATGAAGATATATGATTTATGATATTACGGTTGAGAGTGAATACTATTGCCAAAAGTGTAAGCGAGTTCATCAGACAAGAGTAAAGGGATTTACAATAAGGGATGATCAATTGTTGAGTATTGTTAATATGAGAAAATGAGTATATTGACTACAGGCCAGCAACTCCTGCAGGGGACTGTCCTTTATAACCTTTGTTGGTTTATCGTAAATTAGTGGATTTAATGGAAGAAAATAGAATCAGAATAGCATGTTTTTTGATATTAAGTTTTTCTATCGTCTTGTTAGCATCGCAAGGGACCTCAAGTAGTTATTTGAATAAATCATGGGCCGATGAGTCTCAAAATAAATCCGACTCTGGCAATGATCAAGAGATATCAACCGTACCTAGTCAAGATTCTGAAGACAATAATCAAACGGCGAATAATTCGACTGATGAAGTCTTGGGCGGTGATCAGGTTTCTGAAGACAATAATCAAACTACAACTGAGGTAACCGGTGAAAATGAATCTAGTCAAAATACTAACCAAACCATAGAAACTCAAAACCAAACTCAGAATAATCAGGATGTCAACATCCAGAATAACATTCAGATGAAACAGAGATTGGAAATCAGTATCTCAGAAGAAGAGGGACAAGCACCTATTCCCTTAGAAGAGCAGAATAGAATCGAATCTGCAGATCGCCTTATTGAAACGCAGCATAAAGCGCTTACTGGTCCCGACTGTAGGCCGGGAAATGTTCTTACCGGTGCTTCAAATGCTGGAGATTTGAGGGTCCTGAGTAAATGTCAAGACGCAACAGGCACAGTTATGCATACTAAAAAGATGGATGATGGCGATTACAAGTTATTCTTGAAATTAGATGAACAATTCAAGTTCCTAGCAAATGAAAAGAATAATGAAAAAACAGATGGATTCATGGTAGTGGAAATAGTACCCCCTGATCAAGGTACAAACGGAGTAATTCTTCCAAAGGAAGGTGACCACGTACATGTATGGGGAGCATGGGTTACAGACAAGCCAAAAGGATGGCATGAAATACACCCTACTTGGAAAGTTATTATCTAATAGTATCTAATGCTTTCCTACCTTCGGTTATACAGTCACACTCTATGTCTTTTGAATGACAGTAAAAGCGTATTACTTCTGCAATTTCTTGGGTATCATCCGCCAGAAGCATCTTCAAATCAAGAACTTACTTCCATAATCGACAACATTCGCAATTCTGCTATTTAAGACAGTACTTAAGATCAACTCTGTCCATTCGTCAGGATTCATGATAGTTTATCAATTTCTTTCCTTTCCTTAAGTGTGCTTTTAGATCATTTGATATTCGTCGCGGATTTATGATAAAAAATTCAGAATAATCATTCCTTACATTTAATTGATATATCACTAAGACATGGGTATGATAAAATCCGTATGGCTCGTCGTAGTAGGTGCTATCGGTTTGATGTCGGTTATTATGCCATCCAATGTTTTTGCGGCTACTGTGAATTGTAATCTCGCCGTAAGTACTTGTGTTGGTACAGACAATCAAGATACTATGACAATAAGCAAACTTACAGGGAGTTCCGGATTCTATTTTATAGATGGCAAAGGAGCAGGCGATACAATTGTTGGAAATGTGGCACAGAAAGACCCTGGCGTTACTGGGTTTGTCGTTTTGTTTTCAGGAGGAGATGATAAGATCGCTATTAGGACTTCAGTTGTTGTTCCCACCATTGAGTTATACGGCGGTACCGGATCTGATACAATAACATATAGTGGCGCCCCAGGGGTAAAACTTTACCAAGATCAGTTTAGTAATGAGCCTGATGGGAAGAAGGATACACTGAATTGTGGTAACGCAGTAAACTCGGTTGCAAATATTAGTCACGAAGATGGCGATGTTGCAGTTAATTGTGACACTGTGAATAGTCAACCAAACCCATGAGTTCTCAGGGGTGCCGGTCAACATACGAAATTAACTTCTGTCATTTCTTTAGTGCCACTTTAATGTCCTCTTCCTTGTACTGTTCCAGTCTGTCAATCAAAGACTTTAGAGGATTATTGTGACATAAAACGGTTTTTTGCCATATACTATTATGAGCATTAAGGTGTAATACATAATTGTAAGAGTAACTGCGATCATGTATTTTGCATTTGAATTCAACGTTCTTTTGCAGATGCATCGTCGCATACTCTTGCAATCTAGTTTGTAATTTTCAAGCCAAGGAGAGGTAACAGAAGAACCAAGTAAGTCTAGTTGCACATTGCACTGTATTGCAATTTAAAATAAATAAACTCAATACTCTTGATGTAAGGACTCGAACAGAAGGGCAGGTAATTCACAACGGTTTACCACTGACTTTATTAGACTTGAAACTCTAATGGGCCGTAGTTACTCGACCCACTAGAGCGGCACAACTTTATGGCTAGAGAGTGCCAAAGTTAGATCGCACAACATAATATTTAGACAGATGTTTGAATCGAGTATGATTAATCATAAGCAACCGATTTTTAATTTCACTCTGAAATCATAGGGAAGTCGGTTAACTTTGTTAAGGAATTATTAATACTTCTTTACCGCTGTAAGTAGTACGGTAAGTGAATTTGGAATGACAAGAGAGGGAGGAGGGCCGTCTTATTCATCTCATATGAGTGGAGTTGCTTTGAGTCTTCTTGTCATGGGATTATCACTTGTAGCAGTTATCATAGCCTACGAGGCTTTTGGCCACGTTGGTCCAAAATTTTCAGCCGATTTGCTCGTCAAGCAACAAGCAGCGCTAAGAAAGCAATATGGTTTACCTCCGAAGCCTGTTATTACGAACGACTCCCTGTTACTTGTTCCTCCGTCGTTGAGGAATATTACCCAAAACAAGTAATTGTCATAATGAGTAACATTAGAGGCTACTTCACAATCATATGTTACCATGATTGGTCATAGTTGATAGGTGTTCTCGTCCAACCGCAGTAATTACATTTGAATTCATTCGGGTTAAGCTTAGGGTGTAGATGCTCACCATGACACCGTCTACAACGTTTTGGTTCTTCCATTTATTTACCGGTACTTCTGTGACTTTTCGCATTCAGCTCGTGCTAGTGAGAGGGAGGGATATGAATAATCTGTTAATCTGCAAAGAGCCAGAAACATTAGTTTATTTTCTTATGATACAACCCGGCATGGAAAGCCAAGTTAGGCCTTCCACACGACCAGGGTCGGAAATATGAATACAGACCACGACGACGACGTATTCACGTTAATCCATACTTGACAATTAACAGTTTTCGATATTATTTAGGAGATCAAATTAGATGCGATAAGTTTTGATAATATTCTATATGATATTTCAGACATAGGAAAGTATCGAATACTCACTTCCTTTCTTAGCAAGTCGTCTTTAGCACTTTACTTATGTTTTGTCTAGTATCAAACGCTGATTACAAAATTGTATACAAAAAAATTAGGAATGTTAGTGATTCTGTCGCTATCAATTGCGACAGTAGCAATGGGTACTACAGGCTTGAGTCTGGTATCACCAGTCTTTGCAGGCGGTGATCATCATGACCATGGTGAGAAGAAATGCAAGGACAACGGTGACAACAACTGTAATGACACACATAAAACTCAGAAAATAAAGGAAAAGAATTATTGTGAGATAGAAAATGAGAACAAAGACCATAGTAAACATGACGACAACGAGAATTCCCTAGAGTGCAGCAACGCAGCACAAAATCTGAAAGATGTATTTCAAGGATCCGAAATCGTTGACGGCCCGCCAGAGTAAAGAAAAGACCCAAAGGTTGCTCAAGGGCTAGTGAAAACGCTCACTGTCCCTCCTTTTTTTTACACCATTCTATTCTATTTTTCTTTATCCTCAATGAAAAAAGAAGGGTACTGAAAGGCCCTGCTGATTACAGGCCAGTAAGCAATTCTTTCTTCCTAATCCTTATATGCAGAACCTAAACATAGTACGTAGAACAAAATTGGCGAAAGACTGGAAACTTCAAGGAGACTACTTTGAGGGTTGTAACTGTGATTCAATATGTCCATGCTTATTCTTATCAGATCCAGACAAAGGGTTTTGTAATGTCACGGTTGCATGGCATGTAGAAAAAGGACATTACGATGATATCCAACTCGACGGATTAAATGTCGTGGCTGTTTTTGCTTCACCTGGAAATATGTTCACTGGCCCGAAATGGAAGGCTGCGCTCTACTTGGACAACGGTGCAAGTCAAGAACAAACAGAAGCCTTAACAAAAATATTTTCAGGTCAATCTGGAGGGTTCTTTAGTGCAGCGGCTAATTTTATCGGAGAAATGCTTGGGATAAAGTCTGCTCCAATAACGTTTGGAATGGATGGAAAGCGTCGTTGGCTACACATCCCTGAATATTTAAGTCTAGAAATAGAGGCAATCAAGGGAGGAGATCAGAATAAAGACAGTTTGGTAACAAACCCTGCATTTACTGTCGCACCAGGATATGATCCTGTGATTTCGCGTTCTACCAAACATTCCTATAAAGATCTTGGGTTAGAATGGGACAGTTCTGGTAAGAATGGATTCTATTCAAAGTTCAACTATGGGCCGTAACTTATTTTTTTGATAGGATCCACAGTTATTACTAATTTGTGCTTAAATCCTACCTAACGTTATGTTTATTTTAACAAAATAGTAAAGTAAGACCGTGCCAAAGTTAGATCGCACTACATAATATTTAGACAGATGTTTGAATCGAGTATGATTAATTATAAGACAATCTTGTGAATTCATAATGCCATGATAGGAGTATAATATCCTGTGCCAGTAATGCTTATCTTGTGAAGACTCTTCAGAGTGCGAAGATTAGAGTCGGTCTATAATGTAACTTGGAACCGACATCTTATTTCCCACTGTCTCTACAATTTCACTCCATACCGCATCCCGAATCCCATCCATGGCCTGTAACGTTTCCAATAGGTCTAGAATTTCATGATTATCCTTAACTATAGTCTCCACCCTCAAATCGATAGTATGCTCTCCTATGCTCTTTCCCACTGCTGTTACTTGATTTAGGGAAAGAAGATCATTTGCCAACGCATCAGTTTTTCCACCACTGGTTGAAATAAAGAAATCAACACGCCGCCAACCAAATTTTTTAAGAAGAAATGTACAATCCTCCTCCAAGAATTCTTTTTCCAATCGTTTACGCCGTCTCTGAAGCGTGGTCATGGATATCTCTAATTTCCTGGACATATACACTGATGCCTTATTTTCATTTGGGGAAAGAATTTCTTTAAGTATCATTTTATCTGTGCGAGAAAGAAGTGGCACCATATTCAAAATAACCTGCAGCGTGGGTATTTTACCACATTTGAATATAGATCATACGGTATAAACTACTTGTGACCGATATAAAAGGGAGGATTGAATGTTTTGGCCAAATGTTTACTAACTATTGGTCAATTACGCAATATTGAAATACTGAGGTAGGAATACATTTCGTTCATAGGTCTGCATCATCAAGCATCTGTCAGCCCAATTTTCTCACATGGTACAGCACAAATACCAGTTCAAATGGTAATATTGCAACAAAGAATGCATAATCACTAATTATTTGGGAAAAAGGCTAGTATTATCCCAAGATCCAACGACTTACCCGTAGGCAAAAAAGCCAAAAAGCCTTTACGCGGCTTTAATACAGATGCCTGCGTTAGATGAATATGTGGAACCAAACATACGAAGTAGATAGCGAATCTGCCATATGCGTTATGTGTGGTACCAGATTGAATACCCAAATAGACTATAAAATACATGATTACTTCAAGTATAGAACGGTCTATGCCAAGTATAATAACGAAAATTGGTAACTAAAATGTTTTAGAAAATCGGTCATATTCGAAGAAAACATCGTGGACTTGCTTGATGCGGGGTTTGGATGCCACACAACAAACAAGCCCAGAGCCCGTAAGTAGAATGTCAGTCGAAACCACACACCCCCCTAACGAACACCATAATATCTTCAAACTAATAGATAAACAAATTTGGATTAGATATGCAGCCTTTCTCCAGTACCATCAGAGAGCTGTAAAATTGTCGCCAAAATAGGACAAGTTCCTAAAACCAGACAATCTTATTAGAGATTATTGGAGGTCTAAGGTATGACCAATCCATATATAGTTTATAGTCTACGCACACCAGTTTTTTGTATGACTAGTTGTAACCGTTGCGGCCAAGACCTAATTTGCATTGGATGCAGACACCCTCAAGAGCAATGTACATGCGCGAGCCCAGAAAAGCCA
>JAKEIK010000154.1 GCA_022545895.1 Nitrososphaeraceae archaeon
AATCAACTTTTTTTCTGTAATCATAGTTGGAATACATCGATATAGTACCATATGTCATTTTCAAATCGGAAGTTGTAGTATTCGCTCCCAAGTTAACCCATTCTCCTACATACGAATGTCCGATGTAGCCGCTGTGTGACTTGTTTGTGTAATCCAATAATACTGAGCTGTCCACTTCTCCAGCCACACGGCAGTTTTTTCCAATATACGAATGACTTAGGATGGAATAGGGCTTCACCTCTGTATCCTCATTTAAAAAGGCTGGACCACGGATTGTGGATTGAGCAATTACAGCTCTTGGACCTATGTAAATTCCCCCATCCGTAGTATCAAGAACAGTTTCTTGATCGACGGTACTTCCGCTATGAACGAATAGACTGCCTTTGCCCTTTACATTTAAGGCACCCAGAGTAGATTGTTGTTTTTGATTCAACAACTGTTCTGAAAGCCTTTTGGAAAGATCAGAAATTAGGTTCCATATATCCCAGCAGACTGGCCCATATCGATCTGGGACAGCTTCTAAGTTTGTTGTATTGCCATGAAGTTTCTTAAGATCAGGATTCTTTCCATTAACTATGGACTCTCTAAAGTATTCTGTATCTGCTTTACTCATTCTAGCCACAAGGACCCTGTTTCTACTTGTTATCATGAAATCATGTTTTTCTTGAATTAGTCTTTCCAGTTCGCGATCATGAATGCTAAATAAAGAATTAAGATACAAGTCGTCTTTGTCATATGCTGAATCATTAACGCTGAAAGTAGGATGCCGTGACTTGGTAATACCTGTCAAATAATCCCTGGTTAGCAATTTGAGGGGTCTAGATCTGAATTGTTCAACGGGCGTTACACATCCAATTTTAATGTCAAATAAAGCCCTTGTCGAACTGATTGGACGAAAGTTATCTCTACTAGCATTATCGTCAAACAAAACCAGAGTCATTTTATTTCATATTTTTCCAAGCTTCTCAACGTATTTCTTGTATGTATCTAGGTATGATTTCTTATCGCCTATGTCGATAAAACCGGAATCGATCCTAAATCCAGTAATCTGTTTCTTTTGTGACAGAGCTTCTCTTACTGCATCATCCATCCCGTATGCACCAGATGTCGGTATTAATTTTATGAATTCTGGTTCCATTACGTAACAGCCGATATTTATGAGTCCTTTGACTTCAGGCTTTTCTCTCCACGAAGTTATCTGGTTGTTTTCACTTAGGTCAATGAATCCGTATTTCAATTTTGTATTGTACGAGAGTAATGCCATCGTTACGAGGGCTTTTGATTTCTGGTGTTCTTTTATCATACTATTAAGAGGAAATTCGTAAACTGCATCGCCATACACACAAACAAAAGTTTCATCTATTAACGGTTCGGCCGTTTTCAATTGTCCTGCAGTCGCGAGTGGTCTGTCTGATCGTGCATAACTTATTTTTATCCCAAGTCTACCTCCTTCCTCAAAATAATCCTCAATGGTCCTGTGGAGATAACTTACGCAAAGGACGATTTCATCGATTCCATTTTTTTCTGCCAACCATTCTATTATGTGTTCCAAAAGAGGCTTGTTGCCTAAAGGCAACATTACCTTAGGAATAAAAAAAGTGTATGGTTGAAGTCTGGTCCCAAGTCCGCCGGCTAGAATTACAGCTTTCATATGTAATTGTCTAGAAATATCCTAATATAAGGTAAAATATTTTCATAATCTGACTGCCTGTGAGACAATCAATACCTTCTAATTATCTCCCTGATTTTGACAATCATTTCAAGTGGATGCTGTCCGAAGACTAAAATCATAGGTTCCTTCTTGAAATCTCCCTTGTGATATATAATCTCTGACTTTGGATTCTTCAGCAAAGCTTTTTGAACACCCCACGAGATTGTTCTTCCCTCAATTTGTTTTAATTTTTCAGGCTCTTCATCCCGACAATATTCAGTTGTGGGATATAATGACTTACAACTATCTAACAACGCATCGTCAAACCGAATGTTGACGGCCGATCTTATGAGCGGATTGAATTTCATAAATGAGAGAACAGCTGAGGCTACATGCTTTGATGCCCCGAATTTCACCATGCCACCAGGCCTAAAGCCATTTATCAACTTAACAATCCTGCCATCTACTCCTGCAACTTCATTGGCATTCTTGGCATAAGGTAATGCATAGACCATATTGGATTGTGTCTCGGGGATGAATTCTCTAAATCCGTGAATTGTGGTTAGCTCGCTTACCGCCGTTGTCAAGTCTATCATAGTCCTATATCGACATGCATCATCATACATTGAAAAGAGGGGGGCATTCACAGGTAAACCATTACCTAAATTGATTGCTTCAGATAATGATTCCTGGACGTATTTGTTTGCCATAATGCAAGAACTTGATATAGGGAATTTCTTAGCAATAAATGCGGTCATGGCGGCAGAAAAATTGCAACCACTCCCATGAGTCTCATTTACATGTATGCGGGCATTAGAGATTCTTGTGGCTCTGTTGTTCTTGTCTATGAGAATGTCTACAACATACTTGCTGTCATTAAAATGACCACCTTTGACAATTACATTTTTGGCACCTAATTCTTTGATTTTGAAGGCAGCTTCGGTGATGTCCGATTCAGTTCTTATCTTGATTCCACTGAGCTTCTGAGCCTCATTGATATTGGGAGTTATTAGAACAGCTAATGGAATTAGCTTGGATTTGAATTCTTCTAAATATTTTTCTAAGAGCAATTTTGCACCAGTTCCTGCTGCAAGCACAGGATCAAGAACAATGGGACCCTCGTATTTTTTGAGATAACTGCTCACTATTGATATGATTTCTTTGTTGTAAACCATACCTATTTTTATAGCACGTATTGGAATATCTGAAAAAACGGATTCTATTTGTTTTCTTATTGAATGAGAATCAACAGGAGTGATGTGATTAACTCTAGAAGTATTCTGTGCAGTTATGGCTGTTATGACTGTGCATGGATAAACACCCAAGGCAGCCATAGTCTGAATGTCTGCTTGGATTCCTGCCCCTCCACCAGAATCACTGCCAGCTATGGAAAGAGCACTTACAACGCTTCTCAATAAAACTCTGATAATTTGGATGCTTATTCAGTTTATCGATCCTCAGGCGTAGTCGCTAAATATGCTATTTATATAAGACAGCAATTCATCCCGAAGTTCAATAACTTTAGTCCTCTGGTCTCCATCCAAATTGGTCTGGAGAAGTGAATCCAATCCCTGAATGATGAATTGAATATTGGGGAGGGTTAGTAATGATTTGGTATGTTCGATAGCTATATCCTCCTGTCCGGTTTCCATCAAATTCTTATCGTGTTCCTGCAAGTTAAGTGTTATGGTACAGGAATCTGCCATAAAAAATTCTAGCTTGACAAATCTGTATATAATTTTGAGAATGATTTGTCTAATCTGTAGCTGATATTTGTGTGACCCCCGTCAAATTCTTCATAATAATGGTTAATGCCCATACCGGTTAGCTTTGAGTGGAGAATCCTAGTGCCAAGATTAATGTTGAATTCATCTTTGTTCCCACAATCAATATACACACACCTTAACTTTTCAATACTCTTTCTGTACCTGGTAACCATTCTAATTGGATCTCTTGACAACCATCTTTTCCAGACACTGGAGTAAATCTCTCCTGAATAAGAATCAAATGGAAGGTCAAATCCAGTTTCTTTATTTTTTGGATTTGGAGAGTAATGTGCCGCCATTGCAACGATGTTGAGGGTTGCTCTGTCTTCTGGAGTATAACCTTCATTTTTTTTCCAGAATTTGAGAAGCCATTTCTTCACGCCTTTATTCTTACTCAAATTCTTAACAACTTTTGGAAATTCTGGAAGATAGCAATATTCAAATCCTGAATCCGGGGCGTGAGCAGCAACACCTTCAACTATTCTTGGATACTTCATGGCAAGATAAAGAGCGCCATAACCGCCAGAAGATTTTCCTAAAACTCCAAGATGCGAGTAATTATACTCCGCCCGGATAAAGGGCACTATCTCTTTTATGATGTAGCTTTCATACATCCCAGTCGCCGTAGAATTGATATATTGATTTCCTCCAAATTTTGTGAAGCAATCGGGAATGACAACTATAGTAGGCCCGATGTATTTACGTCTAATTAACCGATTCAGTCTTTGTTCTATATTTTCACCTAAAGGATCTATATTCAATAATGCTCTTGCATTGCTACCAAATGACGGTAATAATATAATGCTCAAATAATCTTTAGATTTTGATTTTTGATAGTTGGGTGGAAGATACACAATTACTTCT
The DNA here is from genome assembly GCA_022545895.1 of Nitrososphaeraceae archaeon. Lineage (GTDB taxonomy): Archaea > Thermoproteota > Nitrososphaeria > Nitrososphaerales > Nitrososphaeraceae > TA-21. The sequence continues at coordinate 4,282 of JAKEIK010000154.1, forward strand.
CGTACATATGGATCTTTTAGAGCATTAGGTCTCAGCAAGGTGCTTTTAAACCTATGAATCACTATTTTTCCATTTTCATTCATAATATTCTAACCAAACTGCGGCCTATACATGACGGCTCTAATTTCTCGTATTCAAAGTCCCGTCAATATAACAAATAACTTATGCGAAATATCCGATGTACTTGTCCACACCAACTAATTTTCCCGATAAGCCATCTCGTATCAACATAGAATTTGAAGGAACAAATGAATTGATAGGCACTAGAAACAAGGTATCATTAATCAATACCAAAACATATGCGTATCTCCAAAGTAGATATCTATCCTTGGCGTTCATCAATAACGGTAACTTGACTAGAGATCCATTCTTGATTGCCGCCCACTGCAATTCTTTATGCCAAATAGGATATTTCGCCCAGTATGCTTCCATCGGTGCCGGTCTGTTCTTCGTATACAGTACGGTCGGTTTGAATCCTATTATAAAACTAAATATGATCATGCTAAGCCCTAATACAAATAAGCCGTGAGATCCGGTATATAGAGCATTTTCAGTTATATTACCTGTCGCAGCTTTATAATAAACCTGGCCAACCATGGCAAGTTCAAATGAAGGAATTACGACGCCGCCATAAATGAGTACTATTCCCAAGAAATTTATTGCAAGTGCAACAATGCCCTTAGTTATTACAGTTAAAGACAAGGATGCAGCAAGAACGATAGTCAACCCATGTAGAAAATTGAAGAAAGGACTGCTTGGGTTTAGATGAATTGACGAAACAAGAAAGTGTATCAGTACTAGCAGCATTAGATTTAAAATCGATGTGAGCAGAAATATCCTTTGATTGGTCTTGAACCAATGCAATATTTCGCGTCTCATATACGTGTTAGGGTGAAAGAAACTATTAAGTTTTATAAAGTCTATATTTTAAAAAATCCTTGATGATGATAGATGTCTTTGATAGATTTGTCGTGCAGACCTAAGCCCTTTTTAAAATGGGCAGGAGGTAAAGCCCAGCTGTTGAATCATTTAAAGCCTCTAATACCACATCATTTCAATAATTACTTTGAACCTTTCTTAGGGGGTGGCGCTATGTTTTTTTATTTATCTAGTAACGGCCTCTTACTAAACAAGTCGTATCTCACTGATATTAATGAAGATTTAATCAATGTCTACAAATGCCTGAAGAAAAGTCCTGAAATTTTACTAGCAAAATTAATAGCAAATGAGCGAAATTATTTGAAGGATCCGTTAGATTTTTACTATAAATTGAGGCGTACTGTATATGCCGATAATTTTGAAAAGGCTGCGCAGTTCATTACACTTAACAAGACGTGCTATAACGGACTTTACAGGGTGAATAAAGAAGGGAAATTTAATGTTCCTATGGGTAGGTATAAAAAACCAATGATATGTGACGTTACTAATCTAAGAAACGTGCATTTAGCATTAGATCCATTGGGAGTAAAAATCGAATGTACTGACTATGGCCATGTCCTTAAAAGAGCGTCAGAAGGAGATTTCATTTATCTTGATCCCCCTTTTTCTCCAATCTCAAAGACATCAAATTTTACGGAGTATACAACTCGGGGCTTCGGCACTCAGGATCAGGAAAATCTTGCTCGCATTTTCACAATGTTATGTGAAAAGAAATGTAAGGTCATCGTAAGTAATTCAGATACGAAACTGGTAAGAGATCTATACAAAGAATACAAAATGATAACTGTTAGTAGTCTTAGATCCATTAACTGTCAATCTAATAGAAGACGTGGGACCAGAGAACTGATAATATGTAACTGAACACACCTGGCTACCGATTGTCAATTACGTCTTTAATTGCTTTCTTACTCTGACTTTTCATTGTTTAGGGATTAAAAAACTTTGGTACAAAGAACCCAATAAATTACTTTTATGAAGACTAAGCAACCACGGTTAGAAGAAGTAATTAGACACGAAAAAGATATAGAATTACAGAATGTTCGAGTTTCGGCTCCGTTCGCCGAACATTATTGGCCACTATTTCGCTTTAATTGCTTGAGCTCATTTTCCAAAGAGTCAAGTCGGCTGACTATAGAAGCTATATCCTCTTCAAACTCTTGTCTAGTTTTAAACATAGCTATCTCAAGCATGATATCTGTCATAATGGTCATGAAATACAGATAATAAGGGTCAGTCTTAAGAAGTGGTAACGTTTCTTCATAAATTTTGTATCGCTTTTGCATATTCATGAAAACAGTGGAGTAGTCTCCCTTAACATACGCACTCTCGACGAGATCTGCTATTTTCTTATCCTTCACTGCAATCTTAA
>JAKEIK010000155.1 GCA_022545895.1 Nitrososphaeraceae archaeon
GGTCAATGTTATTCCTTTGCCAACTATAACGTTCGACATGAAAATGATCAGTACCAGACTGCATAATAACACTCTAAATATATTATTTGAACGAACTGCTTATAGCCATTGAACAAGAGTAGGAAATCAGCAAATGCATCAATGCTTAATCAGATTGAGCGATATTCATCGGATTATGAGGTTCTCTCATTCTTAAGAATAGCAACCTAGGTAGTAAAATTAGAGATCTGATTCTTTGATAACCTTAAAACATGAACCATTAATAGAACGTTAAAAAGAGGACAATATTTCAACGCTTTATGATGATTTAGTTTTTAATTTAAAGTTCTCAGTTGACGAATATCAAGAAATAGTAAATAACTAGCTGACTGAACTACACATTAGGAATGAAGCCCTTATTAGTAATCTTCAATCCGCGTAGTATCCCAGAGTTTTACAAGGCCATCGAAAAGATAAACGGGATCCCTAAACTATGGATTAAATATTTTCCACAAGACGAAGCATACAACAAAGCAAGAGAGTTCTTTCTGCAAAGTGACTATACTCATTTTATGATCCTGCCCGACGATCTTATTGTGACTCAAGCAGATGTTAATGCAATAGTAAATTATGACGAGTCGTATGATTCCATATCCGGCTGGTGCAATAACACCGGCCGTGATGATACCAATATCGATACTAACATCTCGGCTTTCCTGCCTCCAGATCCGCCCCGCACTGCAACATATGAAGGCTACCGTTGGTTTAAGATAGCACAGTTTGAATCGTTGCTATCGAAAGTAGAAAATTCCGGCGCCATAATTCGTGTATTGCATCAAGGATTTGCTTTGTCGCGTCTGTCAAGAAGACTCATTGAACAAGTGCCATTTAGGACGGATGCGGGTTGCTGTGTTGATTCTTGTCTTTCATTAGATTTAATGAAGTTTAGAATTGAGTTTACTCAATACGTTGATATTCGTATCAGAATGAAACATCTCAAGATTCCTCGTAGTGAATTGTTGGTAGGAAAAGAAAAGGCCATAATGTTGTTTGAAAATTAGTTAGCCAATGACAGAGGTCGATTGGAAGGACCCTGTAGACTTTGGACATCTGATTTACTTTTTAAGGTCTTCTAATCCTTCTATGATTTATAGTTGGAAGATATCGTTTACCTCGCTGACATTATCGGTATTATTGCTGGAATATTGGTCCTATCTTCCTTCATTCCTCAACTACATAAGGCCTATAAAACAAAGAGGATGTCAGATGTATCAATCTATTTAATGGGTCTTATAGCAAGTGGAATGTTATTATGGGTAGTATACGGCATAATAAGGAGGGATCCTGTAATAATTGGCACGAATGCTGCGGGCTTTGTTCTGAATATTATTCTCATGATATTAAAATTAAAGTACGATAAGCTGCATCAATAATAAATTAGAATTATAAATTTGATCCCCATTCAAGAGACCGTTAAATTTGGTATTTGTAGTATATCTATATTGGATAATTACTTTGAAATATTAGGTCCGGAGCCGTCGGGATGCGTATTGTTAACAGTTCGAATCCAAACTAGAGGATATATCTATGATTTAACTGATTTTCGTTCTGACAATTGCCAAGAAGAACAGGATCAAAATAGCAAGAGTTAGTCAGTCTTAGGTTTTTGAATTTTATTTATATATAATAATTCATTAATATGAAATTCTAATGATTTGCTTTAACTGCTACACCGAATTTCATCCAACACGTTCAAAATCATTATGTCCCAATTGTGGTTTTTGTTACTGGTGTAGAGATTTCACATGTTTACATCATGACATGAATAGTGGTGTGCAGAAGAGGCAATAAGTAACGTTACATTCAACATATCCCCTGTCAGCGCATGGCGCACACATTGTACCACCCTGAGAACGTTAATGAAACAAAAACTACAACTACAAAGATTTCATTACAGTGTATCAGGCTTACTGGGCGACCCTGAGGGAGTCTCGTCTCGCCGATACATCGCAGTAACTAAACCTCCCAAGAATCCTATTAGCCCTGTAGCGAATGGCAGTACATCTTTGGTTGCTTCAGGTCTTGGAACTAATATAGAAACTACCATAAGAAAGGTTCCAGCAGCAACAGTAAAGGTTACTATATTCCCTAATGTAGTAAATCCTCGGTGCCAAGTCCTTTCCCACCAATGCATTGGCTTGTTTTTATCTTTGTCATCGCCGCTCGGCATTATCTCAATTATTGAATCTTTTTATATTTATCAATTGTTGAACATTTTACTCAATAATTCATTGGAAAAAGGGAATTTAGTTTGCTAGTATATAACAATGTAACCACAACTGGTAGGACGCTTATGTGTTAAGTGTCATCCATTTTCACTCCCATCAGTTGTAAATGATCAGACTGTTGGAATCGATATTAATCTTAGAATACCAGTTACAAACTAATGATAATTACGATAGTTCTAGTTTGATACCCTTGTATATCAATCTACGAATCGCCAAGTCCAGCTATTTATTTTATCTTTTTGAGCATATCCTCAATTTTTTCTTCTAAACTAAGGATCTTATTCAACATGGTTTTATTACGCTCCTCCAGATCTGCAATGTGGGTTAGAAATTCATCTTGTTTCTCTGAAATTTTTTTCTGTCGATTATAGACCCACCATGTTATGACAGCACCAATCACTATGCCTGCCACTAGACCAACCCAGGTACTCCCTGCATTAGATATATCCATATCCCTGGTACAGTCGCCACCGAATATGTTCCGTAGTTCATACATGCACCCCCAAAAGGAAAGAATTTCAAACAAACTAGCATTATAACGATAACAGTTAGTGTTATAATTTGCGCCTTAATGTCCAACTTGACCCTTAAGCAGGTAAATAGAATTGCCCTTCTATTGCACAATCGACGTACACTAAAACAAAATGACCTAGTTAGTACCCACGACGCTATCGGTTCTAAATTAAGATTCTAAATTGAAAGGACGCTCTAAGCTTCAAACATTGCTTCTTTTGAGTAATTCGAA